>DATLTS010000036.1 GCA_035533475.1 Mycobacteriales bacterium
GGTGCGGTGGTCGTACACACCGCGCGTGAACTTCTTCCCCCCCGGCGCGAACCCGCTGGTCCTGCCCACCAACCGGGGGGTGGCAGTCTCGGCCGGACGCGTCTTCCTCACCACCTTCGACGATCGCCTGGTGGCGCTTCGGGCGACGACCGGTCAGCGGCTGTGGCAGAGACGGATCGCGAGCCCTGCGCTGGGGTACACCGAGACGGCGGCGCCGACGGTGTGGGGCGACACCGTCTATGTGGGGGAGTCCTCGGAGGACACCGGTGTGCGGGGGTTCGTGGCGGCATACGACACCGGCACCGGAGCCTTCAGATGGCGCTTCTACACGGTTCCCGCGGCCGGGCACGGCTGGGTCCCGCGGCTGGGCCACCACGGCGGCGGCGACGTATGGATGCCCCCCACTGTCGACCCGGCCACGGGCCTCGTCTACGCGGCGACTGGTAACCCTACCCCCGATCTGGCCCCGTCGGTTCGTCCGGGATGTGACCCGCACGTCGACTCGACGATTGCCCTCGATGCCGGGACCGGGCGGCTGGTGTGGGCGCGCGCGGAGGTCTGTCCAGACGCCTGGGACTACGACACCGACCAGTCGCCGATGTACTTCGCCGTCCGGCTTCACGGCCGCGTCATCCAGGTGGTTGGCGATGGCAGCAAGTCAGGACAGTACACCGTGATGAACGCCACCAGCGGGCGCGTGGTGTCGCGATCCCCGTTTCTCACCCCCTACGGAATGCCCCACACGGTCCCGACCCGCAGCGGCGTGCGCGTGTGTCCGGGCGCCTTTGGCGGCCTCGAGTACTCGCCGCCGTCGTACGACCCGGCCACGGGCGCGGTCTACGTCGATGGTGTGCGCGCGTGCATGCGCTACACAGCGGGGTCGCTCGCCGGGGACGCCGCTCACCGGGTCGGCCAGTCGGATGTCGGCGGAACCTACACCCTGCTGCGGCTACCGCAGCCGATTGGCTACCTTGCCGCGATCGATCCCGCCTCCGGGCGCATCCGGTGGGAGGACCGGCTTCCGCGACCCTCGGTCGGCGGCACCCTGGCGACCGCGGGCGGTCTGGTGTTCACCGGAGACGACGACGGCCACCTCTACGCCGTCGACGCCCGCACCGGGAAGGTGCTCTGGTCGCCGTACGTCGGCCTCCCGTTCGGGTCGGCGCCGTTCACCTACGCCGTCGAGGGGCGGCAGTACGTGGCGGTCGTGGCCGGAGGATCGCAGCTCGCGGTGTTGAGCGGGGAGCGCACTGGCGGTGAGCTGGTGGTGTACTCGCTCCCGGCTGCGCACCGCCGGCGCCGGCGGTGAGTGGGGCCGCAACCTGGCGGGGCGCCCGACCGTGCTCGACCTCATCCGGCTGCGGGATCCGTTGCATGCGGGGCGGCCCATCGCCCGCGGGGCGCCGTGGCGGAGTGCGCATGGATCAGCATGCCGATGTTGGACGTCCGCCCGCAGGGGGCGGCGGATTCTCGCTGGGACTGTTCGCCGAGGCCCGGTCGCGCTGGCGGAGCGGCTAGCGGCCGGCGACTCGGCTAGGTCGGGCGATGCCCCGCACTCTCCAGCGATGCCGGGTCTGCCCGCGATCCGGCGTCACCGCCGGCCGGATCGTCTTGGCACCGGCCGATCGGCTGTCTGTCGAGCGTGGATGATTTGCTCCGGGCCCAGCCGGCGAGGGCAGCGGCCTCCGCGGCAACGTCCGGACCTGACCAGTCTGGACCGCGGGACTGGGTGGCCAGGGACTGTCAAGGGACGACATTGGGAGACCTACCGGTGGGAGTCGCATCCACTCGAGCTCGCCAACGCGACGCTTCCGTTCCAGATTGAGATCGATTTCGCGATCTTCGGCGGCGACAGGAGCGCCCCGGTCGGACGTGGCCGACGTCGTTCCGCCGGGTTCGCCTGGCGCCCCCGGACCTCGGCAACCTGGCAGGGTCAGCCGCCTGCTGCGCGCGGGTGTCGGCGCCGCGCTCCTTCTGGGTGCAATCCTCCCCGCCGTGCCTGACGAGGACGCCTGGACCGGCCCGGGGCTGTCAGCGATGTTCCGCACCGTAGCGGCGGAGCCCCCACCCGTGGGCGCGGGCGACCCCAATCGGGGCGCGGCCACGGTCGCAGCATCCCGGCCGGCCGCCAACATCCGTGGGCTCATCGCCGTGACGAGGGCAATCGGCCTCGGGCCGCTGACCGCAGGCCAGCCTCCGGTTGTTGGTGGTGGTGTTTGTCCGGCCTGCCTTGGCCTGCTGGGTCACGCAGGAACTCGCTACCTTCGTGGTCGAACGGCAGCCGACTGGCGGACCACGATCTCCCGCCTCGGGCGCCCGCAGGCGGGTCCGCATCTGCCCGCCCAGGGTGGTTCAAGGCGCCGCGCGTCTCAGCTCGACGACCGCCGCGCCCGTGCTGGAGGCCTCGCGGACCTGAGTCACCGCCAGGTCACTGAGGTCGATTACCTCGCGTCCGAAGTTGGCCTCGATGGCCGAGCGATGCCCCCTCTGTCGGCGTCCGGGTGGGCGACCATCGGGTCGGCGACCGGCCGCGTCTCGCAGAGCAGCTCGTTGACGGCCACGATCTGGCCCACGATCGCCTTGAATCGCTGGTAGCGGACAACTTCCCGTTGCACCTTCGCAAGTGGAGGTCCCGGTGGCACAGCCCGCGTGACGGTCTTGCCCGCCACCGACTTCGTCAGCAGGTTGACCGGGCCATGCCGTGGATGGACCGGGTCCGCGCAGGCGCAATCGCGCCTCCCACAGCGCCGGTAGGCACGGTTCAGGCTACCCCGCCGGAAGTCGCCGACGGCCGCCAGCTGCCAATGCAGCCTGTCCCGCTCCGCCTCCAGCCGGGCCAGTGCGTCCTCGCCATGGGGCGGCATCGAGGCGCTTTCCGCCCTGTAAGTCGCCACACTTACAGTATGATCCGCGATCGATCGCAGAGTCAAGGAGCCGCTCCCTTCTCCACCCAATCCGGGGTGCATCGCCTTGCACAGCGGGCCGGACAGGTGTATGGTCAAGCAGAATCGACGCTCACGCCCAGCGGGGCCGGCCGAGAGTTGCAGTTGAAGCGGACGCTGCTAGCGCGGTGCCGACCGGTGAGCCGGACATGAAGGTTTGTGTGGAAGTGGGGGATCGTGATTCGCACAGCAGCTGAGATTACCGCGCACACCTGACCAGGCAACAGGCGGTGACCTGACGGGGCGGATGAGAGCACACTGCGCAGGCTGGGTCACCGCCGTCGCGTTTCATTAGCTCGGCACCATCACAGAGGAGGTGGAAGGGTCCATGTCCACAATGCGAAGGCGACGCGGGGTTGGCCGTCGGCTCTGGTCGCTGGGCACCATCTTTGTGCTTGCGACGGTGAGTGTTGGCGTCGCCGTGCAACAGGTGACGCCGGCGCGGGTAGCGCCACGCCAGCAGATAACGCCGGCTCCCGCGTTCACCGGAGCGCAGCTGGCCGCTCAGCCGTCCACCGATTGGCCGACGACCGGCGGCTCAGTCAGCAATGACCGGTTCTCCACCCTGTCGACGATCAATGCCACGAACGTCTCCGGGATGAAGGGTGTCTGGGCCACCAAGCTGAACAACTCCGGGATTGGGCCGCTGTACTCAGGGGAGAGCCAGCCGCTCGAGTATCAGGGCACGCTCTACATCACCACCGGGGCCGATGATGTCTTCGCCATATCGGTCGCGACGGGAAAGATTTTGTGGGAGTATCAGGCACATCTGAACCCCAAGATCAACACCGTCTGCTGCGGCTGGGACAATCGCGGAGCGGCGATCGGCGGGGGCCGTGTGTTCATCGGCCAGCTGGACGGATACGTGGTGGCACTGAACCAGCTGACGGGCAAGGTTGAGTGGAAGCAGCACGTGGTCCAATGGCAGAACGGCCAGACCATCACCGCCTCGGTGCTGTACATGGACAACACCATCTACATCGGCAACGTCGGTGCCGAGTACGGTGCGCGACCCTTCCTGGAAGCAATGAACGCGACCACGGGCGCTCAGGTCTGGCGGTTCTACGTCGACCCCGCGCCGAATGCGCCGGGCGGCAACACCTGGCCCAACAACGGGTCGTACCTGCACGGAGGCGGATCCATCTGGTCCAATCCGGCCTACGATCCGGCCACCGGGGACCTCTACTTCTCGACTGGGAACGCCGGACCCTGGTGGGGCGGCGGTCGGGCGGGCAAGAACCTCTTCACCGTCGCCATCGTGGCAGTCAAGGCAAGCACTGGACAGCTGGCTGGCTGGT
>DATLTS010000037.1 GCA_035533475.1 Mycobacteriales bacterium
CGCGACAACCGCGAGCCAGGAGACGCTCACCGCGGTGGCTGTGCCGATCATGGCGAGGATGAGGCCCGAGTAAATGGGGTTTCGGATCCAGCGGTAGGGACCCGTCGTGACGAGTTCGGGGTTGTCCTTCTCCGACATCGGGGCGCCCCAGTTGCGACCGAGGAAGACCCGCGCCCAGATCGCGAGGGTCAATCCCATGACGAACAGAGCAACGCCGAGGCCCGCCAACCACGGATCATGCATCGCATGCCCGCGAAATGCGCGCACCCGGAGTAGCAGCAGGACGATCAGCGCGATCACGACCCGGATGCCCGCGAAGCGACGCCAACGCGTTCGACCGGACTTGACGCCGATGGCCGAGGCGAGCCAGTAGCCCCAGAACGCAAGCCACCCAAAGCCGATGACCAGATCGATGGCACGCATGCTGCCTCCTGACGTTGGATCGCCGGAACGAGGATCAGCCGCACGGAGCGGTCCGCAAGAGCAATCAGGTTCGGGCGCCGAGGCCGAACCGCCGAACCGAGCCGGCGCTCGGGATCGGGCCCATTCCTTATGGACAGACGTGCAGGGAAGCAGGATATTGATCCACCTCCGACGCGAAGGAGTCCCGGTGCCGAAGTTCATGGACTTTCACGACGACTTGAAACTGCCGCAAGAGGCGATCGAACAGATTGCCGCGGGAACACGAAGCGGCACGGTGGATGAGTTCGGTGTACGGCAGATCGAGCTGTACCACAACCAGGGCGGCCAGGTTTACTGCCTGCTCGAGGGCCCTGATGAGGAGGCAATTCGCCAGCACCACGCGGCGCTGGACGTTCCATGCGGCGCTGTCCACCGCGTGGACAGCCTTCTCTAATAGCCTGCGTACACGGCCCTGGGACGGGGGCATCGCTGGACATTGCCGGTCTTCGCGGACTTCGTGAGCTGAGCGGTCGGGTCGCCCTCGCGGGCGGTGGCCCCGACAACCGCGCGCTCCGGCGGCGTCATCGGTCTGGTCGCCACCATGGAGAACTACGGCGGACGATCAGCGGCGCCGGCCTGCTCGGCTCGCTCGTGGTGCCATCCGGCCGGGGGGGTCCTCCCCGACCAGACCGTCCACTGCCTCGCGGAGCAGGTCGGTGTGCCCCGTGTGCCGGCCGTACTCCTCGATGCGCCGGTCCGCTCGCCGCAGGGCGGTCGCGAGGTCTGCCGCCGATTGCCCAACCAGCCCGGATGGTAGAGGCTGAGGCCAGGTCCCCGGATGTGCCGTCGCGACGCCGGTGGCCGGGTTCATTGATTACGACCGAGGAGGGGTCCATGGCAGAGGTGAAGCCCATTCCGGAGGGCTACCCGCGAGTCATCCCGTACCTGAGCATCGACGGAGCGGGCGCCGCGATCGAGTTCTACACGGACGTGTTTGGCGCGAATGAGCGGATGCGCATGCCCGCACCGGGTGGGAAGATCGGACATGCTGAGCTGGAGTTCGGTGACTCCCTGGTCATGCTCGCGGACGTGTTCCCGGACATGGGGGGCAATCCCCGAAGAGCATCGGCGGTACACCGGTGACCGTCATGCTCTACGTCGAGGACGTCGACGCCGTCTTTGACCGCGCCATCAGCGCCGGCGCGACCGCGGAGCGGAAGGTCGAGGACCAGTTCTACGGCGACCGGTCGGGGAGCTTCGTGGACCCGTTCGGGCACAAGTGGCACGTGGCCACCCACGTCGAGGACGTGCCCCCGGAGGAGATGGAGAAGCGCGCCGCTGCGGCCATGGGCGGCTGACGCCTACCGCGATCGGCCCCCGGGACCGCCGGTGGCACGTCCTAGCCGCTCGGTGACCCGCCTCGACGCCAGCCGCACGCCTTCACCAGCCGGGGCTGCTCTGTCCCGTTGCCCCGACGGCACTGTCGGATTCCCGCGGCCTCGTCTGGTAGGCCCTCCGCGTCCGCGAGCCCTCCGACTGCGTATCTGATAGGCAGCGTAGGAAGCTGCTGGTGGCCCTGCGCCGACATTTCTCGGGTCGGACCCCGGCGTTCGCCGGCCGCCTGTGTCACATTTGGGCCGGCGGCGGTGCTGGGAAGGTGTGGCGGGATTGCAGGCGCGTGACGCGGGCCGGACGGAGCCGCCCGAGCAGACGGCGGACGACGCGGCCTTCGAGGCCCTTTTCCGCGCCCAGTACCCCGCGGTCGTCCGGCTGGCGCACGGCGTGGTCGGCGACGGGCAGGCCGCGCAGGACGTGGCTCAAGAGGTCTTCCTCGCCGCGTACCGACGGTTCCCCGGCGGGGCGGAGCAGGCGGTCGGGTGGGTGCGGATCGCAGCGGTGCACACAGCGCTCAACCACCTGCGCGGCGAACGCCGCCGCGGCCGCCGCGAATCGGGAGCCCCCGGCGACAGCCTGCCCAGCGCCGAAGACGTTGTCGTCGGCCGGGAGGAGCGGGCCGAGGTGCGGCGCGCGCTCGGCCGGCTGCCGGCCCGCGCCGCCACGGTCGCCGTGTTGCGGCACAGCGGGCTGAGCTACATCGAGATCGCCGATGTGCTCGGCGTCCGGGTCGGTCAGGTCGGGACCCTGCTGAAACGGGCAGAGTCCGCGCTTCGCAAGGAGATGGAACGTGCGACACGTCGCTGACGGGAGCCTGCGGCGGCTCGGGGACGAGCCGCCCGCCGTTCCCGACCGGGTGGTCCACCACGTGGCGGGCTGCGCCCGCTGCACCGAGCGTCAGGCACGGATCGCGGCCGACGCCGAGTTGCTGGCACGGGCGTTCTCTGGTCCACGGCCGGCGCCGGACGTCGACCGGGCATGGGACCGGCTGCGCATGTCGCTGGACCGTCAGGACACGCCCGCCGCAGTTGAGGTGCCCCGGCTGCATCGCGTTCGCAGGGTGCCGCTGCGCACCACCATCCTGGCCGGGGCGGTCGGGCTCGTGGTGGCCGGGACCGCGGCGGCGGCGACGCTGACCACGGTCTTCGCGCCGACCCACGTGGTGGCGCTGTCGCTGCCGCGCAGCGACCTGCAAGATGTCGCCGCGGTGATGGGGGTCGGTGGCGGTGGCGGACTGGGGGGCTTCCCCTCGCCGAGCGGCTCGCGGACGCTGCCGTTCGGCACCGTCTCCTGGCAGTCTTCCGGACCGCCGCGCACGGTCCCCTCGCTCGGCGAGGCCGTCCGGGCGGCCGGGTTCCGGCTGATCCTGCCCGCCCGGCTGCCCGTGGGCGTCGGTGCCACCGAGGAGATCAGCGTGCAACCGCAGGTGCGGGTGACGGTCAGGTTCGACCCTGGCGAGCCGTCGGTCGGCGGCAGCCGAGTGGACCTGCAACTCGGCCCCGCCGTGCTCGTCGAGTACGGCTCGGCGGGTGGCGGGAACCTGCCCACGCTCGCGGTGCTCACCACGCCGCGGCCGACGGCGCTGTCCTCCGGCGCGAGCACGAGCCAGATCGAGTCGTTCCTGCTCGCCCGCCCCGGCCTTCCGGAGCCGCTGGTCGAGGAGATCAAGCTGCTCGGCGACCTGAGCACCACGTTGCCGGTGCCGGTGCCCCCGGGCGCCTCGGCCCGCTCCGTCACGATCGATGGCGCACCGGGCGTGCTCGTCGCGGACCAGACCAACGCGGCCGCGGGGGTCGTCTGGGAGGACCAGCGCGGGATCGTGCACCTGGTGGCCGGCCTGGTGGACACCAGGGATCTGCTGGAGGTGGCCGATCAACTCGGATGACGCGACCGCGGCCCGCTCACCGGCTGCCCCGGCGACCTCGCCGGCGATCCACACCGCCGGCCTGGCCAAGCGTTACGGCCACACCGTCGCCGTGAAGTCGCTGACCATGACCGTGCCGCGGGGCGAGGTGTTCGGCTTCCTCGGCCCGAACGGCGCCGGCAAGACCACGGTCGTGAAGCTGCTGCTCGGGCTGGTCCGGCCCACGGCCGGCGAGGTCATGGTGCTCGGCGCGCCGGCCGGCGACCGCGAGACGCGCCAGCGCATCGGCTACCTGCCCGAGCTGTTCCGCTACCAGCCGCTGCTCACCGCGGCCGAGGTCCTGCGCCTGCACTGCCGGCTGCTGCGCCTGCCACGCGGCAGCTGGGACCACGAGATCCGGGGTGGACTGGACACGGTCGGTCTCGAGGACCGCGGCGCCGACCGCGTCGGCACCTTCTCCAAGGGCATGCAGCAGCGGCTGGGCCTCGGGGTCGCGCTGCTGGGCGATCCCGAGCTGGTCGTGCTCGACGAACCGACCAGCGCGCTGGACCCGGTCGGCCGCCACGACGTGCGCGAGATCATCCGCACTCTCGCCGGCCGTGGCGCCACGGTGTTCCTGAACACCCACCTGCTCGACGAGGCCCAGCAGGTCTGCCACCGGGTCGCCGTCATCGACAAGGGCACCGCGCTCGCGATCGGCAGCCTCGAGGAGATGCTCGGCCGGCAGACGAGCGTCCGGGTGCGCGTCGACGGTCTACGGGACGGCTGGCGAGAGGCGGTCGGCACGTTCGGGCAGTGGCACCCGCACGACGACGGCTTCACCGTCGACGGCATCGACGCCGACCGCATTCCCGACCTGGTCGGCGAACTGGTTGCCCGCGGTGCGCGGGTGCGCGCCGTGGTCCCCGAGACGAAGAGTCTGGAAGCCCGCTTCCTCGAACTCCTGGGCGCAGAATGAACCCCATCCTGGTCATCGCCGGCCTCACCGTCCGAGAGGCGGTGCGCCGCAAGCTGCTCGCCGCGTTCCTGGCCATCACGGTCATCGTGGTCGGGCTCAGCGCCTGGGGCTTCGACCGGCTGGCCCGCACCTCGAGCCTCACCTCAGGGGAGCGGAACCTCGCGGTGCCGCAGGCGCTGATCCTCTTCGTCTTCATGTTCAGCTTCGTGGTTGCCCTCAGCGCTTCCGCGATCGCGTCGCCGTCGGTGTCGAGCGAGGTCGACAGCGGCGTCCTGCTTACGATCGTGACCCGACCGGTGCGCCGAGCGGAGGTGCTGCTCGGCAAGTGGCTCGGGCTAGCGGGCCTGCTGTTCCTCTACGCCTGCGCCGTGTGCGCCCTCGAGTTCGCCGTCGTCGACGCGGTCGGCGGTTTCCTGCCACCGTCACCGGTACTCGTGGCGCTCTACCTGTTCGCCGAGGGTGCCCTGCTACTCACGCTCACCTTGTTCCTGAGCACCCGGCTGTCCGCGATCGCGGGCGGCGTGATCAGCGTTGCCGTCTTCGGGGCCGGCTGGCTTGCCGGCGTCGTCGGGACCTTGGGCACCTCGCTCAACATCTCCGCGCTGCGGACGATCGGCCAGGTCGGCCGGTACCTCATTCCGACGGACGGGCTGTGGCATGGCGCGATCTACCACCTGTCGCCCGCATCGCTGATCGTCCAGCATCTCGTCGAGGGCGGTCGCGCGGGGGATCCGTTCGTCGCCAGCTCGGCGCCATCCTGGGCCTACCTGGCCTGGGTGCTGTGCTGGTTCCTAATCGTGCTGGCCGCCGGCCTGGTCAGCTTCGAGCGCGGCGAGTTGTGAGAGCGCCCGGGAGACTCGGTGGGGCTCGAAGGAGCGACATCCTCGAGCAACCTTTCAGGTGCCGCCGGTGACAGCGCCGAACGTTCGGCGTGACCGCTCAGTCGCGCTGAGCACGAAAGGCGCGCCCCCGTCGGTGACCTCGTCGGCCTTGCGGCGACGGAATCGACCTGCACCTCGCCGACGGGATGGGACACGGTTCATCCAGAGGTGCCTTGATGCGCTACCTGGTCGCCAGTCCGGCCGCCCATATCGCTCGGCCGGGGCGATCCCGGTCGTGCTTCACGAGGTGGCCAGTTCGGCTAGGTGGGCCAGCGAATTGCCGAGATGGTCAGGACGGAACGGGGGGAACCCGATGTGCTCGCGGAGGGAGTCCGGGACCGTCGACCAGTCATAGGTAAGAGTGACTTTCGTTTTGTACGGCCCGGCGGGCGCGAGGTCGTAGCGCCAGATCCAGCCGCCGAAGCCCAGGCTGCCGTCGCCGGTGTAGTGGCCCGGCTCCCAGGAGATGGCGCTGGGGGGGTCGAACACCTGCACCCTGTTGGCCATCTGGTAGCCCCCGTCCGGGCGGTTTTCGTGGTACATGGCCATGCGGAAAATCTGCCCGGCCGCGGTCAACGGCTGACTATCGAGAGGTTCGCGGACCCAGCCGGTGCCGTCGATCGCGGCGTGCTTGGCTGGGTCGGCAAGAACCCCGAAGATGACGTCCGCCGGGACATTGATGACGGCGGTGGCGCTGACGCTCTCGTTGGCCATGTCGCCGCCTCCTCATGGGCTGGAACCCTTCTGCCAGTTCTGACCGTAGCCAGGAGCGGAACTCATCGGTCGAGCTGCCAGCGCCTGGACGGCAGCATCGTGCCCGGAGGCCGCCGACCCGCAAGGAGTTGGATCAGCGGATCAAGGAACTCGAAGCCGAGGTGGCGCGGCTCGGGCCGGTAGCTGCGCCGACGATCAGGTCGGCTTTTTGGCCAGGTAAACCGTGTTGGTGGCGCTACGGTTTTGGAGTGGGTTGGGGAAGCTGACAACCTCCGCGGCGACGTCGACGAACACCTCCGCGAGGACCGCGAGGTAGGCGTCGTCGGGCGGGTCGTTGGACCACAGTGCGTAGACGCCTGCT
>DATLTS010000038.1 GCA_035533475.1 Mycobacteriales bacterium
TATCCCAGCGGCAGCCCGTAGGTGGTCAGCACCGGGATGAGCAGCGGAACCGAGAGGTAACCGACGAACGCCACCAGCGGCGCCGCGAGGAACACCCAGCTGGCGTTCTCCGGGACCAGCGTCTCCTTGCGGTACAGCTTGCCCAGGTCGTAATAGGGCTGCAGCACCCGGGGCCCCCGGCGGCCCTGCACACGCGCCTCGACGGTGGCGATCACCCCCGAGATGCCGGGGGCGAAGACGAAAACGGTGGCGACCTGCAGGACCTGCACCGCGGGGTCGGGCAACGGGTTCATCGTTGCCCCAGCGTCACGGCAACCCGAGCACACGTGCCACCGGGGGCCCCTACCAGCACCGCGACCTCCACCTTCCCGCGACCACGCCCGAGGTGTCGTCGCGTCCGGTAGAGGCCATCAGCGGCGCCCCGCAGTTGTGGCGAGCCTCATCGCCAAGGACTTGCATTGTGCCGGCTGCCGGAGCGCCCGGCAAGTCGGCACGCCGACCTTACCTCGGTGCGGGGTGCCGGCCGGTTGGCGGGCGCTATCGTGGTGTCGCGTTCTGCGGCGGAGGGGCCCGCCTCGACTGCGGCGCCTCGCGCCGCCAACGGTCCCTACCGAGTTCGAGAGGTGGGACAAAGCCGTGCCGCGACGCGTGCACATCCGGTCGTCCGTCGCCGACGTCGAAACCAGTGCCCAGCCGCACAGGCCACGCCACCGGCACCGGTTCCCCCCCGACGTGATCGCGGCGATCGCGGCTGGCGGCGCGCTCGGGGGTGTGAGTCGGTACGGCATCGCCCGTCTGCTGCCGACTCCGGACGGGCGGTTTCCCTGGGCGACGTTCATCGTGAACGTGGCCGGGTCGTGCGTGCTGGCCGGGCTGCTGGTGCTGATCTTCGAACGTTGGCCACCGACCCGCTACCTTCGCCCGTTCGCCGCGGTCGGTTTCATCGGGGCGTTCACGACCTTCAGCACGTGGATCATCCAGACCGACCAGCTGGCCCGCGACGGTCATGTCGGGCTGGCCGTCGGTTACCTGCTCGGGAGCCTGCTCGCCGGGCTGTCCGGCAGCTCGCTCGGTCTGGTCGTCGGCCGGGCCATGGCCGGACTGCGCCCGCCGTCCCGGTCGACTGCAGACTAGCCAGCGTGGCCGATCACGCGCGCCCGCACAGGAGGGAGCACAGCTGATGCGTCTTCGAGGGTCGGCACAGCGGCTCACCGTGTTCCTCGGCGAGTCCGATGCCTGGCACCATCGCCCGCTCTACGTCGAGATCGTGCGCCGAGCCCACCAGGCGGGACTGGCCGGCGCCAGTGTCTTCCGCGGGGTGGAGGGATTCGGTGTGTCGAATCACATCCACACGCACCGGATTCTGAGCCTGTCCGAACACCTGCCCGTGGTCGTCGTCATCGTCGATACCGCGGAACGTATCGCCGACTTCCTCCCGCAACTCGACGAAGTGATCACGGAGGGACTCGTTGTGCTGGACGACGTGGACGTGCTGCGCTACGACGACGAGGACGCGGAGCTCGAGAAGCGGTGACTTTCCTCTACGTTGCCTTGGCCTCGGCGGCCGGCGCCCCCTGGCGCTACGTCGTCGACCAACTCATCCAGGGCCGCTTCGAGGGCGCCTTCCCGCTCGGCACCTTCGTCATCAACATCTCGGGTGCATTCCTGCTGGGCCTGCTGACCGGCCTGGTGAGCAGCCACATCCTGCCCGAGCTGACCGCCACCATCGCGGGCACTGGGGCGCTGGGCGCCTACACGACGTTTTCCACCCTCACCTGGGAGTCGCTGCGCCTGCTCGAGGACGGGGCGGTGTGGGAAGCCGCGGTCAACGTCGGCGCATCGGTCGTCGTCGGGCTGCTGGTCGGTGCGGCCGGACTGGCGCTGGGCCTTGCGCTCGGCTAGCGCCTGGCCGGGCGCAAGGCCTAGCATCGCCGCCGTGGCCACTTCCCGCGCCTGGGGGAAGGCGATGGCGGTCGCGGTTACCCGCGAGCAGCGACAGATCGCTCGCCTGGCCGACCCGTACGACCGGGCAGCAGGATACGGCCAGATGCTGGCTGAGCTGCACTACCAGATCATTGCGATCAGCCGTCGGCGGGACGAAGTAATCGTCGAACTCCTGCGCCAGCGACCCCGGCCGTCGCATCGGGACATCGCGGTTCGGATCGGCGTCGGACGCCAGCGCGTCGACCAACTGGCCCGCGCGCTGCGGGACGGCTCCCGCGGGTCGCTGAACGACGACTACGTCCGCCGGCGCTGACCGACGACGGCGATGAGGCGGCTGGTCGCCGGACTCTGGACGCCGCCGACGCCGAACCGGAGATACCTTGGCTACAGGTGATGGGGCCCAGCTCCAACCGCGACCACCGCTGACCGGTCCCTGGCCTGAGCAGGCCAGGAGGTTCCGTGCCCCGCTTCGGTGGTCGATCACGGCCCCGTCCCCCCGTGCACCGTCCGGCGCACGGGGGGAGCACCGGGTGACCGCGGAGCAGGCCGGTCAGCTGCTCGGGCGCCCGGGCTGGGCAGCCTGCCGGGAACGCGCGGACGCGGGGCGGCGGTGGATGAGCTGGTTCGCGCTGGAGAACTGCGGCACCCCGAGGCGACCGCCGTCACAGCGATCGCTGGGCTTCTGTCCTGAGCACATCTGGTGGCTGCAGACCTCGGGACAGGCGCCGAAGCCGCTGCCGTACGCCCACCAGCCGATCGTGCCGGCCGCGCTCGACGCGCTGGACGGGCCGGCTGTGCCGGGTTCGTCTCTGCCCCGCGTGTTCGTCTGCGAACGCGGCCACCGCCACCGCCCTGACCCTGGCCCAGCGACTCGATGATCCGCAGGTCGCCTCCGCCTACGTCGACATCCCGCTCTTCGAACCACCCGTCAGAGCGGTATTGCCTACCACGTCCCGGGCTCCCCCGCGGTCATGGTCGAACGCCCGCGCGAACAACCGAACGGCCAGCCCGGGCTGCGGCTTGAGGCTGTCGGCGGCCCGGACGAGGACGCTCGCGCGAGGGCGCGGGTGCGGGCCAGGGGGGCCGGGCCGGGTGCCGGTCTCCCCGACCCGTTCGCTCGCCTGATCGGACGCATCCGCGCGGGCTCGTGCCCGGTGTGCCGGGCCCCCGGAGCGGCGGAGGCCGCCTATCTGGACTGGCCGGCCGGCGCAGTTGGCCACCTGGATGTGGCCAACCGGCAGCAGGCGATGCTCTGCCCCGGACACCTGCACGACCTGAGTTGCGACGAGCACGCGGCCGCGGCCACCCTCGCCCGGCTACTGGCGGCCGAGGTGACCGAGGAGTCGCAGCGGTTCCTCGCGGACATCGGCTCGGCGTCGGCGCGGGCGCCCAGGTTCACGTGGCTGCCGCGCATCTGCCCGACGGCTCGAACCCGGGCGGGCCGCTGATGAGCGTCGGCGCCATCTTCCGGACCGGCCGGCTGGTCGGCGATGACGACTTGAAGCGACTGGCTGGGTTGAGAGGCGATCTGGACCCGCTTGCGCTACGACTCGCCCTCATCCTGATGCCGTACGGCCAGCCGGCTCACCTGTCCGCCCCGACCATGCACAAGGCGGACGATCTGCTTCGACGCTGGCGCCGGCAGGTCGCCCGCTGGGCGCAGGCACCGTCGCGGCCCCCGCCGGCTCACCTCGTCGGCGCCGCCCGCGCCGCGCTCGACCACGACCTCGACACCCGCCGGGTTGTCGAGACCCTGCGGCGCTCCGAATCGGACGCCGCGGCACCCGATGGCGCGAAGTTCGAGACGTTCGCCTACCTGGACCGCGTTCTCGGGCTTGAGCTCGTCCGGACATCGGGCGCCCCTCTCCGAGTAAGGCGCTGGCCACATCCGACCGGCTGCCCGAGGGGGCTGACCGGTTGCCACGTCCGGCGCGGGCAGGCACAATGAACTCCAGGTGATGAGGCTCGCCTCAATCGCGAGTGATCGCTGATGGCCTCTACCCGTACCGCCGCGGCTCGCGCGCGGCCCCGGGCAGTGGAGGCCATGGATGACGAGCCCAGCAGTCTTCAAGCGGGTCCTGGTCGGCTTCGACGGTTCCCCGGCGTCCCGCCACGCCCTGGCCATCGCCAGCGACCTCGCCGGCAGCGACGGCGAGGTGGTCGCGCTGGCCGTCCTGGACCCGACCGGTCCGGCGGAGTCCGCGGACGGTGTCCCCGCCGTCGACGGCGCCGGGCCGCTGTGGGTCGCCCGATGCTTCGACGACGCGCTGGCCACACTGCCCGGGAGCGTGGCACAGTTCCGTGTCCTCGGCGGGCGGCGGGTTGCCGCCGGGCTGTCCGAATACGCCGACACGCACGGCTTCGACCTGCTCGTCGTGGGCCGCCGCAGTAATCCCGCGGTCGGCGTCGGGCATATCCCGGAGGCATTGATGCGCAACGAGCGTCTCGCCGTCCTGCTGGCCCCGGAGCCGGCATGAACGTCAGCAAGCCGAGCGGGCCGACGGAGCACCCCCCCGCGGTCCTCGACGCCCAGGCCGCGCTGCGCACCTTGATGTCGCAGTTGCGGGACCTTCTGGCGTCGCCCGACTCGCAGCAGCTGGATGAGCTCGACGCCCGGCTCGGACGGGATTCGCTGCGCCTGCTCGTCGCCGGAGAGGCCAAGCGCGGCAAATCGACGCTGATCAACGCACTCCTGGGCCGGGAACTGCTGCCGACCGGGGTGCTTCCGCTGACCGCGGTCACCACCACCGTCCGCCACGACACCGACGAGCGCACCGAAGTGATCTACACTGACGGACGCCGCGAACGTCATCCGCTGAACGAGTTGGCCGGTTTCGTCACCGAGGTGGGCAACCTCGCCGATAGTCGCGGCGTGGCCGACGTAACCGTGTTCGTCGATGCCCCGCTGCTCGCTGCGGGCGTCGAGATGGTCGACACCCCCGGCACCGGTTCGATACACGAGCACAACACAGCCGAGGCGCTCCGCGCGTATACCCAGATGGACGCCGCCCTGTTCGTCGTCACGGCGGATCCGCCGATCACCGGCGCTGAGCGGGAGCTGCTCCGCCAACTCGACGCCCAGGCCGTGACCGTGCTCTGCGTGCTCAACAAGGCGGACCTGCTCGACCTGACGGACCTCGACAGCGTGATCGGCTTCACCCGTGCGGCGGTGACCGAGGCGCGCGGCCGCGACGTCGAGGTTTACCCGATCAGCGCACGCACCGCTCTCACCGCCGAACTTACCGGCGAACTCAGCGACCCTTATGCGGCCGGGTTCGCCAGGTTCAGCGACGCACTCCGCGGCTACCTCGATCGCTCACGCCGCCGGGATTTGCACTACTCGGCCGCGCAGCACAGCTGGCGGCTCGCTCGGCGCGCCGCCGAAGAGTGTGACGCCACCCTGGCCGGGCTCGCCATGGAGGCGGGTGATCTCGACCGCCGCCTGCGGCTCCTCGGCGAGCGTCTCGCTAGCATCGAGCGGGACCGGAAGGACGGCGAGTCGATCACCCAAGCCGAAATCCGCCGCCTCATCCGCGAGACCTCCGCGGCGGCGGCGGACCTCGTCGCTAGCCAGCAAAGCGCCATCGTCGACGCCGTCCACCGGCTACTCGCCGACGAATCGAAGGCGTCCCTGGGCGAGCTCGAGCGGCGCGGACGCGACTACATCGCCGACGCGACGCGCCTCGTCGTCGAGAACTGGAGAGCAGACCAGACCACGCGGCTCGAAGACGATCTATCCGCCCTCGAATCCCGGCTGGCGCAGCAGCTCGCTACCCACATCCGGGAAGCCAGAGCCGTGATCGCCGAGCTGTTTAGCATCGAGCTTCCCGAACAGCCCCCCCTCGCGGGCCTGCACCCGACCGGACGATTCCGGTACAGCTTCGCCGTCGATCCCGGCACCACCGAGATGCTCTCCGCAACCCTCCGAACGCACCTGCCCAGGGGGCTCGGACGTCGGCGCGTCGCCGGCTACCTCGAGTCGCAGGCAGTCCTGCAGCTCGACAAGCACGCCGGACGAGCCCGCGCCGACTTCCAAGACCAACTGCTCGACCACCTGCGGGGCCTCCAGCGCCAGCTCGACGACCGCTACGTCGAGGGTGCCGGCCGGCTTGCCCTGGCGCTCCGAAAGGCGGCAGACGCCAAGTCGGCAACTGCGAACGAGACGGCGGCGTCGGTCAGAGATCTCACCCGACGCCGCGACACGTTGAACCAGCTCGCCGACATGGCTCGATTGCTGACGAACTCGCTCGATGCATCAGATCCGACCGGCAGATGGGCGCCGGAATGAAGCGTCCCGTGGCTCACGCGGGGTGACCCGAAACCGTGTACTGGTGCTATTACTGCTACTCGACCAACGAGCACCCGAGCGGACCCTGCCGGACCTGTGGCCGTCCCGTTGAGGGGCCGGGACGGCTCACCCCCGAGCAGCAGCTCATCTGGGCACTCCATCACCCCGACGGAGACCGCGCCGTCCTGGCGGCGCGCGCGATAGCGGCCCGGCGCGTCGAGACGGCGATTCCGGTGCTCCGCGCGCTCGTCGAAGGCGGGACACCCGATATTTACGTCGCGAAAGAGGCGCTCTGCGCGCTGATCACTCTCGAGGGACCGCGTCGACTGCGAGACTTGTTGGACCAGCTTGCGGCCAACGGGCCGCTTCTCCTGCGAGAGATCGCCAAGGAGGCCAGGGTCGAACTACCGACCCTGCCGGGAGCCCGGCCGGGTCCGGCGACGGCCGCGCAACAGCCACTCACTACGAAAACAGGCGTGCGGACAACCCCCGGAATAAGAGTCACAAGGGCTAGGGTCGACGGGGACATGCCCGAGACACCAGCCCGGCGGCCCGTGACCCCGAAGACCCTCGCGGCCGTAGGACTGTGGGGGGCGACGACGACCGTCGTCGCCTACTTGCTGTCCTTCGGGTCGATGCCCGCGTTCGTCGTCCTGCTAGTCGTCTTCGGAGTGCTCGTGCGCCTAGTCGCGGTGCGGATAGCCAGGCAGCGTGGCAGCCAACCCCCGAAATGGTGGTCCATCTGACCAGCGACCGCGATACGCACGGATCTACCGGTCGTAAGCGGGGTCGGCCTGATCGTGGGCGGGGCGGAGACGTTTGCTGCGAATCTGTCGGCGGCCTCGGCCCGGCTGGGGGTGACCGCGTTCGCGCTGGCGGTGCCGTTGGCCGGGGCGGACCCGGAGGAGCTGGCGATGACGGTGACGGCGTCGGGCTGGGCTCCGAGGAGCACCCGCCCGCACCGATGGGGCGGCCGGGTGCTATGCCGTGCGCGGGGATGTGCCGGGCCGGATAGCGACGGTACGGGAGAATCTCCTACGCAATAGAGAGGGAGAGGGCGGTTAAGCGTGCCGACACCAGCATCGGTCCGCCGCCGGCGCAGCCCTGCGGTGTACCTGCGCCGGCGCGTCGCGGTCGCCGGGCTGCTCACCGTGCTGGCCCTCGTCGCGATCGCGGTCGTCCGCTCGCCCGGCGACAGAAAGCCAGTCGGGGCCGACGGCCGGCCGGGCACCCACCGCCCCGCGCAGCATGTTCGCCGGCTGACCCGCGCCGACCCGCCCAGCAACCTGTCCGTGGCCTCCGCCGGGGATCCTGGCTACCTCACGGTGGGGTCCGACCCGGCCGTGCTGCCCGGGCCGGTCCTGATCGCCGACAAGCTGAACAGCAGGCTGCTGATCGTCGACCCGCAGGGCCGGGTCCGCTGGAGCTGGCCGCGGCCGGGCGACCTCGCCCCCGGGCAGAGTTTCCGGATCCCCGACGACGCGTTCTTCGCTCCCGGCGGGCGCTACATCATCGCCACCCAGGAAGACGACTTCGTCATCACCGTCATCGACATCGCCACCCGCAAGATCGTCTGGCGCTACGGCCATCCGGGTGTCCCCGGCTCCGGCCCGGACTACGTGTGGAACCCCGACGACGCGATGCTGCTGCCCGGCGGCCGGGTGTTCTCCGCCGACATCAAGAACTGCCGCCTGATCGAGATCCCCTACGGCGGGCACGCGCTGGCCTGGTCCGAAGGCACGATCGGGTCCTGCACCCACAACCCGCCGGCGCAGTACGGCAGTCCGAACGGAATGTTCCCGATGCCCGACGGTCACTTCCTTGTCACCGAGATCAACGGCGACTGGGTCGATGAAATCGACACCGCCGGGCACGTCTACTGGGCGACCAACCCGCCGAACATTGCCTACCCGTCGGACTCCAACGCCATCGGCCCCGACCGCTACCTCACCGTCGACTACTCCTCCCCCGGGCAGGTGCTGATCTTCAACCGTGCCGGCCAGGCGATCTGGCGGTGGGATGTCACGAGCGGTCCGAACGAGCTGAATCACCCGTCGCTCGCGATGGCCCTGCCCGACGGTGACATCCTGCTCAACGACGACTACAACGACCGGGTCATCGTCATCGACCCGCGCCGCAACCGGATCGTCTGGCAGTATGGGCACGACGGTGTGCAGGGCACCGGACCGGGCTACCTCGACAACCCGGACGGCGTCGACCTGCTGCCGCCCTACTCCTACGCAGACCGCTACCAGCCGGTGGCTGCGAAGTAGTTCCCAAGGGGGTGCCTCAGGGTCCCGGCAAAGTTGACCTGAGCGTTATGCGAGCAATGGCAGGACCCGACTTGGATGCCGGCTGACGTGCCGGCAGGCGGCGGCGATGTTGGTGGCGCCGGTCCTTCGGTGGACGCTGATCGCGAGGTTACGTAGTGTGGCCATGACTTGGGGTCCGGCTCCGGTCCGGACTTGGGACAGGTCCTCATTGAACGTCACGTCACGGACCCAGTGCAGCCGGTTCTCGATGCCCCAGTGGCCGCGTTGGGCGTCGGCGAGCAGCGCGGGAGTGCTCTGCTGATAGTCCAGGTCGGTGATCAGGTACACGCTCTCGGTCGTCCAGCGGTGACCGCGCAAGGGCTTACGTCGGCGGGTCAGTTCGATCGCCAGACCCACGTTGGGGAAGCTGATGTTGCTCGGGGCTTGCACGAGCTTCATGGTCCGGTCTCGACTCGGCCGTGCCCCTTGTCGGTGGTGACGTCCACGGTCGGGACCTTGTAGGGTGCGTAAACTCGTGTCGCCGCCCAGATCGTGATCGTTTTCGCTCAGTCGCGGCCTTCTCTTCGATTCGGAGCCGTGACGGATGCCGTGGTCATGCATCTACCTGGGTCTTCGCCGCCTCTTCGCCTTGGTACTGCTGGCTACCCGCTCGGATGGTGCCAAGGAGATCGAGATCCTCGCGCTGCGGCACGAGATCGCGGTGCTCCGCCGGCAGGTGAAACGGCCCAGGTACCAGCCCGCGGACCGGGCGCTGCTGGCCGCCTTGGCGGGGGTGTTGCCGCGGCGACGCTGGGGCGTCTTCGGGGTGCAGCCGGCGATCATCCTGGGCTGGCATCGACGGCTGGCCCTGATCAACGACCCGACTCGCCCAATCCGTGGTTGATCGGCTTATCGCCACCAGCTACGAACTCGTCATCGATGCCGAGTCCTATCGTCGCCGGCGTGCGTTGGCTATTACGGCTGCCGGCCCCGTACGCAGGCGACAGGTCTGGTCCGTTGAATCCGAGCGTCGATGGTGTTAGGAAAGTTTCAGTTAGGACATTCTTGGCCCCGGGTGGCGAGCGTGCGTATCTGACGGTCAGGCATCCAGCCGGGGGCACGCAAGGTCTGTGACCTCGCCGGCGCAGCGATAGACGGGGCAGCAGCAGCAACGTAATGGCGTAGTAGCGCCGCGCCGTGTTGCAACCGGCAACAGGTGGGGCGTGAACGGTCGCGGGGGAGGGTGAACGGTGGAGGGACCGGCGATGCGGGTGGGTCACGAATTGGACCGCGGCGTCCGTCGCTGATGGCCTGGCCGGGGTCAGCGCACCTGGGCAGTTCCCGACGCGGATTCGACTCCTCGTCACCGCTGCTGCCAGGTCGTTGCCGATGTGGGCAGCGGTTGATCGAGCGTTTGCCGGCCGGTGGGCTGGTTAGCGGGTTATACGGACAAACTCATGCTGACCAGGCGAATTGATCCGAAAAGACCATGGCTAAGGCCTCCGTCCAAGGGCCAACCTGGCTGTTACCACAACGAACCCGGTCGACCCCCGAACGGAGGTGTCTCGTGTCGCTCACAGAGAAGTGGGGTTAAGCCGTGTCCCGTATCACCCCGAGACGATGAGCGCCTGGAGCCAGCCGTGATCAGCGGGTGGCTCCATGGTGCTTTATCGGCAGGTTTGCTCGCTTCCTTGAGCGTTGCGCTGGGAAAGGTAGTTCGGGGTTCGGGGTTCGGGGTTGCCGGTGGGCCTGGTCACTCATGGTCATTTGTGGACCAACCGGGGCGGGAACCCTTGTGGTCGTGGGCAGTGTGGGCGGATTATCCGAATTGTCCAACGTTTGCCGTTGACAAGGTTGCCGCAGGGAAGGGCGAAACCCGGTGTCTCAGGGTCGGGATGACCGTCGGCTGCATCTGCTGATCAGTGCTGTGCTGGGCGCAGGCGCGATCGCGACGGTGGCCTGCGCGGTGCTCGGCGTGGCGTCCTCGCCGAGCGCGCTGCGGCTGGCCGGGGTTTTGTTGCTTGTGGTGCTCGCGGACTTGAGCGAGATTCGGGTGCGGCTAGGTCGCCACAAGGTGACGTTCACCCCGGGTGAGGCGGTGCTGCTGCTCGGTTTTGTGCTGGTTGGGCCGGCTGCGGTGGTGCCGGTGACGGTGCTGGCGCTGACCGGGGTGGAGGTGTTCCGGCGGGTCCGGGCGCCGTTGAAATCGCTTTTCAACGTGGCCGCGTCTGCGGTCGCCACGTCCGCGGGGGCGGGGGTGTTGGCCCTCACCGGGCGGGTAGGTGCTGGTCCGGCGTCGTGGCCGGCGTTGGCGTTGGCCAGCGCGGTGGTGGTAGTGGTGCAGGGCCTGCTGGTCAGTGCGGTGCTCGGGCTGTCGACGGGGCAGCGAACCTTGGTGGTGTTCGGGCAGGGCAGCCGTTATCGGCTGCTGATCTGGGTGAGCAACGTGATCTTGGCGGTCGCGGTGCTGGCAGCGTGGCGGTGGGACCGCGCGCTGATCGTGGCGATTGTCGTGTTGATCGCCAGCGGCTCCGGCCTGATGCGGCGCCTGGTCCGGGCCCGTGACGACCTTGATTCGCTCAGGCGGCTCGATGTGGCGACCCGGGCGTTACCGGGGCTGGCCGAAGGCGAGGTGCTGGCCAGTGTCTGCGCGAAGGCCGCTGACCTGTTCGGTGTGCAGGTGGCTGAGATTGTGCTGTTGCCGCAGACCGAGTCCGGTGAGCTGCGGGTTTTTCGGGCCGGACCCGGCCAGGACGCGCGATGGCTGGTGGGCACACCCGTTGATCAAGCTGATGCGGTGGTCGGGGAGTTGTCGATCCGCCCCCGCGGGGATGGGCTGACGGTGGTGGTTCCGCTTCGCGCCGGCGCGTCGAGTGTGGGCGGGTTGCGGTTGGGGTTGCCCGGTCCGGGCTTGGGCGACAATGAGCGGCACCTGCTGGCCGCGTTGGCCACGACCGCGGGTGGTGCGGTGCTCAACGCGCAGATGTACACGGCTGCCTGCCGCAACGCCGAGCTGCTGCGGGCGGCGGCGGACGACGCGTGGCGGCAGGCCCGCCGGGACAGCCTGACCGGGCTGGGTAACCGCACCTTGTTGCTGGAGATCGGTGAGACCGCGATCGAGCAGGCGATTCAGACCGGCCGGCGGGTTGGGCTGATCCTGGTGGACCTGAACAACTTCAAGCAGGTCAACAGCACCCTTGGCCAGGGTGCGGGTGATGAGGCGCTGCGTCAGGTGGCGGTGCGGCTCGGCCAGCTGAAGGGGCCCGAGGACCAACTGATCCGCCTCGGCGGCGACGAGTTCGCTGTGCTGTTGGCGGACCGGACCGGTCTGGTGGAGATCACCGAACTCGCCGACCGGGTCGCGGCCTGCCTGCGGGAAGCCATCCCGGTGCATGACCTGCGGCTCGTCGCCGAGGGCCGGGTCGGGTTGGCGGTGGCCCCCGACGACGCGAGGGGCATCGAGGAGCTGCTGCGCTGCGCGGACATCGCGATGGACACCGCGAAACGCACCCGCAAACCGGTCCGCTGCTACGAGCCGGTTCTTGACGAGAAGAATCCCGACCGGTTGGCGATCCTCGGCGAGCTACGCAGCGCCTTGGAACGTAACGAGATCAAGCTTTACTACCAGCCCAAGGTTGACCTCCGGGAAGGGGGGATCACCGGTGTTGAGGCACTGTGCCGGTGGCAGCATCCGACCCGCGGGCTGCTCAGCCCCGATGCGTTCATCCCCGTACTGGAGCACAGTGAGCTGATCAACGAGTTGACCCGTAGCGTGTTGGGGCTGGCCTTAGCAGACCTGGCCCGGCTACGCCGCAGTGGTCACGCGGCCCTGACGGTCGCCGTGAATCTCAGTGCCCGCACGCTGCTGGATGACTCCATCCCCGACCATGTCGCCCGGCTGCTCTCCGAACACCACCTACCCGGCCGGCAGTTGATTGTTGAGATCACCGAAACACTGGCGCTGATCGAACTGGAAACGGTCGACCGGGTGCTCACCGGTTTGCGGGCGCTGGGGGTCCGGCTGTCCGTTGACGACTTCGGCACCGGGTACTCCTCGCTGACCTTCCTGCAACGCATGGATCTGCACGAGGTCAAGATTGATCGCTCGTTCGTGGCGCAGATGAACTCCAAACCGGGTGACCGCGCCATCGTCGAGGCCACCGTCCGGCTGGCCCGACAACTCGGCCTGGCCACGGTCGCTGAAGGTGTCGAAACCGACGAGCAGCTGCGGTCACTGCAGGTGATGGGATGCGACCAGGCGCAGGGCTTCCTCATCGCCCGACCGATGCCGCTCACCGAACTCACCGAACTTCTCGACAGCAACCGTGACGCCCGGCGGCTGCGGCCCGCGGGCGCGGCGGTGATCCCGCTGTCCCGAACCAACCCGGGGACACGCAAGGCGAGCGCGTGAGACCCGGGTCGGCCGGTGCCGGCCCCTACCGGGCCTTGGCGGGTAACCGGGAGATCCGCGCGCTGCTCTCCGCCTCGCTCATTTCCACCGCCGGTGATCAGCTGGCCCGGGTTGCGGTCAGCGTGCTCGTCTTCCAGCGAACCCACTCCGCGTTGCTGACCAGCCTCACCTACGCGCTCACCTTCCTGCCGGCACTGATCGGCGGACCGTTGCTCGGCGGGCTGGCTGACCGCTGCCCCCGCCGCACCGTGATGATCTCTGCCGACCTGATCCGGGCCGTGCTCATCGCCACACTGACCCTGCCGGTGCTTCCGCTTCCGGTGGCCTGGCTGCTGCTGGCACTGGTGACGATAACCGAGGCCCCGTTCGACGCCTCCCGGGCGGCGCTGCTGCCCCAAGCCGCCGGTGCCGGCTACCCGCGGGCGCTGGCAGCCGACCGCATCGTGCAGCAAAGCGGGCAAGTCGTCGGGTTCGCCGCCAGCGGCCTGCTGCTCCTCGCCCTCACTCCTCGGGCCACCCTGATCCTTGACGCCGCCACGTTCCTGATCAGCGCCGCAATTCTGCGCCGCGGAGTGCCCGACCGCGCTGCGGCCGCCCACGATCCGCACCCGGCGCCCGACCGGAAGACGATCGGGCGCCGCGCCATTACGGACCTGCGTGTCACCTTCGCTACCGTCACCGGCAACCGGCAAGCCTGGATGGCGGTCCGCACCGTATGGCTCGCCGCTGCCGTGGCCATCGTGCCGGAGGGACTCGCCGCGCCCTACGCCGCGACGCTGCGCCCGGGTGCCGCAACCGTCGGGCTGTTGCTGGCCGCCAACCCCGTCGGCAACGTCGTTGGGGGACTGCTCGCGGCCCGGACCCGCCCGGCAGCCCGGGTGAAACGACTCACTCCGCTCACCCTGCTGGTGTGCATCCCCCTCGGGCTGTGCGCGTGGCATCCCGGGTTGCTGCTCGTGGTGTTGCTGGTGGCCTGCTCCGGTGCCGGCATGTCGGTCAGCTTGCTCGCCCGCACCCTGTTCGTCGAAGCGATCGACGACACCGCCCGGGGCCGGGCGTTCGCACTCGCCGCCACCGGCATCACCGTCATCCAGGGGCTGACGATTGGCCTCGCCGGAGCAGCCGCCGACCACTGGTCACCCGCCACCGTCGTCGGCACCGCCGGGATACTCGGGATCGTGCTCACCGGTGTGCAATGGCAGGCCACCCGACGCGCCTACCACACCCCGACTCCCACCGCACGGCCCGACCACCCGCCGGTCGCACCGGCCGGCGCACCCCCCGAACAACCACAACCCGCAACCACCCCGCGGGAACCCTGGCGCGCCGCGCACTCAGGGCGCCGGTGATGCTCACCGTCGGGGTTTGCGGCGCGCTGCGTGTGGTGTTCCCCGCGACCGTCCAGGGTTGTCGCTGTTCCGGTCGCGGTCGGTCAACGGCGCGAACCTGGTCACGTTCTGTGTCGACCGGCGGTGTTCGCCAGCCGATCCTTCCCGTCCCGGCACCTGCAGACGGTGCTCGGCGCTGCGCCGTTGCGGATCGGTTTCACCTTTTGGGCCGCAGACGGCGACCATCATCATGGGCGCACAGGCGCCAGCAGCTGTCCGGTGTCCCGGGAAGGCCCACCGGCGCTCCGGCGGGTGGCACCACGGGTCTCCGCGGCGGGCCGGCTGCGGCTGTCCCGCATCACCGTGCACGGGGACGGGCCCGGGGAACGCTGCCCTGCCGGGCAGGCCCGTCATCGCCGGTGTCGGGCTGACGTTCACGCCGATCGCTGTCGCCGGCATCTCAGGGATCGCGCGCGATGAAACCGGCCTCGGGCCGGACTGGTCCAACACGACGCGCATCCGGTTTGCGTTTGACCTTCTCCGCCCGGCTTGCCCGCTTCTACCGTGTCACGATCACCCCGGTCACGGCCCGCCGCTGGCACCTCGTCAGTCCCATGATCGAGGCCTGAAAGCAACAGGAAGCGGAGCCTGGGAGGTGCGCCACGCGCGCATCTCCGGATGAGTCAACGACCCCGCCTACGCGCACTGTTGATGAGTCGACGCGCGCCCGGGGCGGGAGATCACCGACTGGAGTAGTTTGCCCGGAATGATCCGCAGCCAGCCAGGAGGTTACCCAGTGCGCACCACCGTCGCCACGATCGCCGGTGCTGCCGGCCTTGTCCTCGCAGCGGCCGGTGGTGCCGTCGCTGCCACCACGACAACGACAGTGATCACCGGTCCGGCGGTCAGTCGCACCGCTGCCCCGCGGATCGTCTGCGCCATCAATCCGAACGACCTCGCAGCGTGGCTCAGCTGCGCGACCCAGCAGTGCACGAAGACCGTCTGCCGTGACTCCTCGCAGCGGGTGTCCGTGGGTTCGCTCCGTGGCGCAGCTCCCGCCGTGGACACGGCGGCGCGTCCCGTATCCGTCCCGTCCGAACCGCACTCTCCGGTCACGGTGACCGTGTCGAACAGTGGGGGAGGAACCCAGGTTGAGGTCACCTTGGAGGGACGGCCACTGGTCGGGGCGTCGACGGGGTCCGGGCGGACCTGTGTCGGCGTCAGCTACCAGGTGCCCGTGTGTGCTGTGACCCCACAGGTCGTCGCCCCCCGTGCCGGCTGAGCGGGTACCTTAGCCGTCCGCGGGAGTGCGGGTAGCCATCGTTCCCCGGACACCTCCCCGGTGAGGGCAGGTAGTTCCCTCGGTGCGAAGGACATGAGGGGCGACCACACCCTCATGGCAACAGGCGCTGTCTCGGCGTAGGCACTGTCCTGGGACGGGTCGGCTCACGACTCCGGGGAACCCTCGTGCACAGCGACGGCATCGTGCAGATCGCCGTCGATGTCGTGCGGGCCGACCCGGTCGACGGTGGCGAATCCAGCGGGTAGAGACCCATCGGAGTCGATGGGCCGGAAGGCGTTTCGTCGTGGACGGAGCGAGTAATCTCGCGGAAGTGATCGTCTCCGATCCCCTCGCGGAGATGCTCGCTGCTATCGCGCGCGCTGTATATCCGACCGTTGCCGAGTTGGCGCGTGATCCGACCAGGGGCGCGCTCTTCACGGGCCTCCATGCGGCCTACTGGAGAAGTGGGTGGGGCGCTGAATTCTGCGAACGCGCGCTGGCGGATCCGCTGCTGGCCGGGGTCTTCCACGGTCCTGGCAGGGGTCAGTTCCTTCGGCCCGCGGAGTATCACGCGTCGATCATTCTTGGACCCGTGTACCTCACGGACGGGTACCTGACTGGGCGCCAGCTGGCGATCCTGGGAGTCGAGCTGCTCGGGCATGCGACTCGAGGTTGGCTAGTGGACGGCACCCTGACCGAGGAAGCGTACGTTCAACGGGCGCGGGCGGCGGTCTACGACTTCCGTTCACTGATGTCGGGCGAGGAGATCCTGGTCACGACGGTGTACGGGTTCACCGGTGTTGAGATCCCGGAAGGGACCTCAATATCGCTGCCTTTCGGTGTGCTACGCAGCCCTCTCGACACCGCTGAGCGTGGTCTTCTGCACGCCGAGGTGCTCCCGGAGACGTCGGTCTTCATCAGCACCGTCGGTCTTCGCGCGTTCCCCGGTGACGATGCCACCGAGATGTTCCGTGTCCACGGCGCGCCCGCAAGGCAAGCTGCCGACGACGCCGCGCGCAAAGCGGCCCTGGCCGTCACGCTCGCGGTGGAACGTGACCCGCCCGTGGGTGTCGCCCAGGCGTGGTCGATGATGCTCACTCCCTGGGCCCCCGGCTTGGCACGAACGGGGAATCAGCCCGGGCTCACGACCCCCTACCGGGTGAACGCGGCAGACGCTGAAGCGATCGCAACCATGTCGCGGCTCATTGGCACTCACTACCACGAGCGACTCGGCATCGCAGCTCGGCGTTGTCTGTCCGCGCTCGGCGAACGCCGCCACCCAACGGACAGTCTGATCGATGCCATGATCAGTCTCGAAAGTCTCTTCACGCCAGCGAGCCACGAGATCAGTTTCCAACTCGCCGCGTCACTTTCGCTTCTCCTGGAAAAGGATGAGGGCCGGCGGAAGGCCATGTTCAAACACGTCAAGGATCTGTACGGCACTCGAAGCAGAATACTCCACGGCGGGGATGACCCGAGCGTCCCAAACGTCCTTGATGATTCGATCGACGCGGCCACGCTCGCAGTGAGGGCATTGCGCACCCTGTTCCTGGAGCGGCCCGACCTCATCACCGCCGACGACCGAGTGCGACGACTCGTGCTGCAAGATCGGCCGCCCAACCCGGAAGGCTGATGCTCCAGCGGCGAATCCAGATTACCTCAACCCTCGTGGACGAGCGCAGGTTTCTGGCGAGGAACTCCACCCGAGCCATTCACCCCCTGGGCTTGAGCAACCATCGGGGCATGAGCAGCACCCGCAACGAACCGCACCCGGGAGCCGCCTGCCTGGTTTGCCGACCCTCCAACTCCGACGCCGCCGATGGCTGGTCCTGATGAACGACCCGACTCGCCCAATCCGTGGTTGATCGGCTCATCGCCACCAGCTACGAACTCGTCATCGATGCTGAGTCCTATCGTCGCCGGCCTGCGTTGGCTATTACGGCTGCCGGCCCTGTACGCAGCCGACAGGTCTGGTCCGTTGAATCCGAGCGCCGACCTGACGGGCCTGTCGCGGCGTCTTCGAGTGGAACGACCGGCAGCGCCGGTCTAAAGGCGGGAGTCTGGTGCCGTCGCCTGGCTGGCACCTGGCCGTGCCATCAAGCTGCCCGGGGAGGGTCACCCCGTACCGACGGGCATACCTCGATCTCGACCGGGCTGGCTCCGGCTTAACACCAGTCCGTCGTCCGCGGCGAGCGGGACAGTACCGGATCCCGGCCAGGTCGGGGCCGTCGCGCCGCGGATACTTGCGAAGGGTTCCAGCCACCTGGCGCGATTCGGGTTGACCCGGCCGCGGACCCGCATGGGGGCTCTACCATCAACCCCGTGGTCGTCAACGTCGGGGTAGTGAGGAACCCTTTCCGCGGGAACCTCCACCGGTTCTCCCGTCCACGGGCTGTCCGACGTTTGTGGGTCGTCGCCTCGGCCTTGGGATGATGCGGAGCAGACGCCCGCCGTTCAGGCGGGAGAGCCGACTGGACCAGCCTGTGCGGCGGTGTCCGCGGCGGTCCCGAGCAGCCGCCTGGGTGCTCCCCGTGGTGCTGGCAGCGGTGACGCTCCCCATCGCCGGAGGGATGGCGAACACCGGGCAAGCGCTCGCTGCCACCGTCCACAGTCCGGTTCGGGATGTGGCGCACACCGGTCACCGGAAGTCGGTCGTGACGCTGCGTTCGCTGTTTGGCCGACCGGCTGAGGGCTTTCATCCGCGACTGCTGCTGCCCGGAGCCGCCATTTCACACACCCGTTACCCGACGTCGACAGCGGGGGGTGGCGCCCCGCAGAAGTCCTTCACACCGGCCGGTTCGGCGCTGGTGGCGCGCGGCGGCCGGGTGGTGCAGTTCAGCGGCAGTCTCTACGCCGATACCGCTTTCCCGGTGATGAGCCTGGCCCGGCAGGTGAACGCTTTCGGGACCACGCAGCAGGCCCAGCCCCCGGATACGCAACTGGCCGCGGGCCCGCAAACCTTGCTCGAGATGGTCAACGACTCGGTGTCCGTGTGGTCGAAGTCCGGTCAACTCATCGGGTCGAGCAGTGCGTACACCTTCTTCGGGGTGCCGACCGGTTATGACGTCACCGATCCACGGGTGCTCTTCGACACGATCTCGGGGCGATGGTTTGCTTCCGGGTTCGCCCTCGATGCGGCCGGTGACAGCCAGGTCTACCTGGCGGTCTCCACGACGTCGGACCCCACCGGTGGCTGGACCGTCTACGTTGTCGACTCCACCGCGGGGGTGGTCACCGACCAACCGACCCTTGGGTTGGACAGCGTAGACGTGATACTCACCTGGAACGACTTCGTCTCCGCCTCATTCACCGGCTCCGAGGTGTGGGTGATTCAGAAATCGGCGGTGATCGCCGGGGCGAGTAGCGTGCCGGAGACCACGTTCGGCGGCGCGAACACCCCTCCGCGTCCCGCGCCGGCCCAGGCGCTCAGTGCCAGCAATGTGGACTGGATGGTCTACAACGACGCCGACCCCACGGGGAGCGTCCAGGACCAGTCCTATCCGGCGCTGGGGGTCTTTGCGATCAGTGGCACACCGGCTGCCAGCGACGTGACTCTCACTGGGTTCTACCCGCAGATCTATTCCATGTCCCCGCCACCGGCCCCGGTGCAGTCCGGCGGATCGAGCAACGACAGCCAGGACGATGACCGGATCCTGTCCGCGGTGTGGCAGAACGGTGTGCTGTGGACCGACGCCACCGATGGTTGCCTGCCCCAAGGGGACACCGTGGAGCGGGACTGTCTGCGACTGGTGGAACTGTCGGTGTCGGGCACGGCGAGCCCCACCGTGGTGCAGGACTTCGACGTGGCCACCGCCGGTGACGACCTGTACTACCCGGCGACCGGACTGGACCAGGCCGGGGCCATGTACGCGGTGTTCACGGTGTCCTCGGCGTCGAGCTACCCGTCCGTTGCCGTCACCAGCGAGCTGCCGGGAGCGAGCACCCTCAGTGGCGGCACCATCCAGCCGGGGCTGGCCGACTATCAATCGAGCACCCCGCGGTGGGGGGACTACTCAGCTGCCGCGACGGACCCGGTGGACCCCAACGTCGTCTGGTCGACCGGGGAGTATGCCACGGCTGACGGAGCGTGGGGGACCGCGACTGCAGCGCTGTCCACCTCGCCGCAGGGGCCGACCGTCAGTGGGGTCAACCCCACGTCCGGGCCGGCTGCGGGTGGTACCACGGTGACGATCTCCGGGGGGAACTTCACAGGTGCCACTGCGGTGGAGTTCGGTTCCACGCCCGCATCTGGGTTCTCGGTGGCAAACGCCACGTCGATGACCGCAGTTGCCCCGGCGACAACGAGCGGCGGACCGGTGAACGTCACTGTGACCACGCCGTACGGCACCTCGGCCCCGTCGAACGCCGACGTCTTCACCTACGCTTCCCCGCCGTCGACTGCGCCCACTCCGACGATCAACGTGCCGGCGCTGATCTACGGCGACCACGCGGTGACGATCAACGGCTCGGCCGCACCGAACGCCACGGTGATCCTCTGGCAGCGCACCTACGGCACCCCGAGCTACGTGCAGGCCGCGACCACCACTGCGGACTCCTCCGGGGCCTACTCGTTCTTCCGCTGGCAGGACATCCAGCGCAGCTACTACGTGGTCTCCGGTGGGGTCACGTCGGTGACCAAGCTGTTGCAGATCCGGGTGGTCGTGCACGCCGGGGTGACCTCCCCGAGCCGCGGTACCATCGTCGTGCACGTGGTCACCGGCCCACCGCAGGGCGGGCGGGACCTGCGGATCTACCGGATCAACGCGAACAACACCCTGACCCCGGTGTTCTTCGGCCCGTTGAACAGCGCCGGGCAGATCTATGTGACCCTGCACAACTACCCACCGGGTGCCCTGGAGAAGTTCACCGCCGTCGTCTACGCCGCCCCCGGGCTGCTCAACGGTGCCTCCCCGGCCGCCGGCGGGTTCGTCCACAACTGACCAGCCTCGCGGGTGACTCTGGTCGGTTGAATCCGAGCATCCTTGGTGTTAGGCAAATTTCGGTTAGGACCTTTTTGGCTCTTGTGACGAGTGTGCGGATCTGACCGTCCGATAGGCACGAGGGGAGGGAGGGGCTGCCCGCGACACTCGGAAGCACGAGAGCGGCTTCGGTGTGCTGCCGGGCGTGGACTCCGCCAATCGAGTGGTTACCGATGGCATCGGCGCTTCATGCTGTGACGAGCGGGCGTTGTGCATGATCTTCGCTCGCCACGGCGAGATCCGAAGGGGCTCTGGTTGCTGACCATGGACTCGTCACTGGCCGTAGGCGCGGGGCCCTGCCAACGCGGGATCATGGTCGGCGTTGTGAGGCGTGAGTCCACGGTTGGCCGCGGGGACGAGGACCGTGAGGAGGTGCCGTTGCCCGGGGCGCCTGGCGGCGTTCGGATTCGGGGTCGGGACTACGTCTGCGCACCGTCAGGGTTCGTCATGGAGCGTGAGGTGCGCGGTTTCGTCGTACCTCGAAGGCTTTGGGGCGAGGTTCTTGACCTGCGTACCTCGCTGGCGGCGATCGAACTCGCTGGGGGCGCTGATGAGGCGGCCGGTAGTCGGATCCCGCTGTGTCGGGAGTCGGCAGGAAGATCAACGAGCCGAGTCGACACTGTGGTGCGGCGAAGAGGTCGCTCGATGTGCTGTGGCTGGCGGGGCGGGTTGCTGACAGGATGCAAGGCGTGGCGATCTATGCCTGCCCTGCTGTGGAGGATCTAAGCGACAGTTATCTGCCGCTATTCCGCCGTGCAGCGCAGAGGGGCACATCGTTCACCTGGAGCGTGGCGAAGACCGCCTGGCGTGGGGACACCGCACTCATCTACCTCTCCGGCCGGCACGCCATGCAGTTCGTCGCCTACGGACGCATCGACACGATGCCCAGGTACGACGGGCGTGACGGGCGCTACTACTCCAGGCTCGTTGACGTGGAGCTGCTGCTGGCCCCCGTGGACCGGGAAACGGTCATGGCTCAGCCCGGATCCACCGCGGAAGTAGGTCGCGGGGGCAGGTCGTAACCCGCGGGTGCCCTGCTGTGTAAGGAGAATGTGGCTTGTCTAGGGCCGTATTCTTACTTCGCAGAAGGAGCATCCGCGGGATGCAAGTTTCTCACAGGGCCAGCCAGGTGTCGGCAGTGTTCGACGATCCGAATCTGGTGTCGTGCGGCGGGCTCGCTCCGGTGGTCGCGCTGGCCGAGCGTTGTGGCCTGGCGGAGTTGGTCGCGGACAAGCTCACGTTGACAGCGAAGGGCAGCGCGAATGCGCACCTGAAGATCCCGGCGCTGATCGCTGGGATGGTCGCGGGGGCCGACTCGATCGATGACCTGGACCTGCTCCGGCATGGCGGGATGGACCGGTTGTTCACCGGCATCCACGCCCCGTCGACGTTCGGGACGTTCCTGCGGACCTTCACCTTCGGCCACGTCCGGCAGCTCGACAGCATCGCCGCTCACCTGCTCGCTGAGCTCGCCACCCAGACACCACTGCTGGCCGGCGCCGAGGCGGTCACCTGGGTGGATATCGACGACACCATCCGGGCCACCTACGGTTACGCCAAGCAAGGTGCCGGGTTCGGCTACTCGGGGGTGAAGGGCCTGAACGCGCTGATCGGGATCGTGTCCACGCCGCTGTCCCGGCCGGTGATCGCGGCGACCCGGTTGCGGTCCGGGAACGCGAACAGCGCCCGGGGCGCTTCCCGGCTGGTCGCCGATGCGCTGAAGACCGCGAAAGCCTGCGGCGCCGGCGGGCCAGCCGGCAAGGGCCTGGTCGTGCTGCGCGCTGACAGACAGCGCGTTCTACAGCCACGACGTGATCGCCGCCGCTGGCTGCGCGAAGGCGTGCTTCTCGATCACCGCCCGGATGAACCCGGCTGTCCGCAAGAAGATCACCCAGATCGCCGACGATGCGTGGACGCCGATCAGCTACCCCAACGCGGTCTGGGACGAGGACGAGCAGCGGCTGGTGTCGGACGCGGAGATCGCCGAGATCGAGTTCACCGCGTTCACCAGCCGCCGAAAGGGCGAGCAGATCACCGCCCGGCTGATCGTGCGCCGGGTGAAGCGCCTCAACCCGATGAGCAAGCCCAAGACCGGTAACAAGAACAAGGGTCTGACGGCACAGCAGCAGGAACTGTTCGCGGTCTACCGCTACCACGCCGTGTTCACCGACAGCCCGTTGACGCTGGTGCAGGCCGAGCAGAGCCACCGTGAACACGCGATCATCGAACAGGTCATCGCCGACCTGAAGGCCGGCCCGATGGCCCACTGCCCTTCAGGGTCATTCACAGCGAACAGTGCCTGGCTGGTGCTGGCCGCGATGGCGTTCAACCTCACCCGCTCCGCCGGTTGCCTGGCGTCGACGTTCCACGCCCGAGCAACCACCGCAACGTTGCGCGCCCAGCTCATCAACGTGCCGGCACGATTGGCGCACTCCGCCCGCAAGCTGGTCCTGCACCTCCCCGAGCGATGGCCCTGGCAGCCCGCTTGGGAGCAGCTCTGGGACGCCACGATGGGCGCCCCACCACGGCTCGCAACTCCCTGACCAACCCGGCCCACCAGCCCCAACCCGGAACACGAAGTGGAAGAGCCGGACCGACCGGCAGATACCCAGTGTCCAAAACCACGACCAAGATCAACAAGCCGGCGGGGACGCCATGACATCACGCGACGGTGGATCCGGGCTCAGCTCACCTGGGGGTGGCTGGAACAGCCGCGCAGGTCCTGTCGGGTTCCCGAGAGCGTTGAAGCTGGGCTGTTGAAGCTGCTGAAGTCACCCACCCTGAGCGAGGAGGAGAAGGCCCGGTCGGCGGTGGAGAACATTCGATCGGAGGCTGTTCTGCTGCGCCGCACGCGTAACCGGTCGCTGCGTGACCAGTGTGTGAGCGCGTCCGGCGGGGTATGCGCAGCATGCAGCGCGGACTATGGGGCGCTGGTGCCCGGTGGCTGGCATTCGGTCCTGCAAGCCCATCACCGGCAGCCGCTGGCCAACATCCCGAATGAGACCGTGACGACGGTGAGGGACCTCACCGCCTTGTGCCCGACATGCCATGTGCTCGTGCACCTGCGTCGACCCACACCGCTCGGCGTCCCCGCGCTACGCAGGATGATCGCCGCCGGGCAGGTGAAGCTCCCCGCCAGCTGAGGGCACCAGGATCGGGCCGCCAAAACAGCAGCACGGGGGGTCGCGGTCTCTCGAAGCAGCCGTGAGCATCAGGCAGCGCAGCGTGTGGCCCCTTTCGCGCTCACCCCGCCGTCGCGACGCGGCCGCACATGACGACGCCACACGTTCAGGAGGGCACCCGACTTTTCTACAACGCCGTTATTCCTCCGCACTGATCGCGAACCGGGTTCGACATCACTGTGTACTCATGTGCCGGCAAACTCACTCGCGATCATCTCGCCCGCCAAGGGCGGCGCGGTAGCGCCGAGTGCGGTTCGAGGCGGGAGGCCGCCGCGAAACGTACCAACCGCGACCACGGCCACCACACCGCGGTCGCTGCCCGCGCCGGTGCCAACCTGGCCACGCTCTCGGTTGGTCGCCCGAAAGCTCACCCGCCAGGCCCACCACATCTTGCGCGAACTCGGGAGGAGGCGTTCCGCGTCAGTGGGGCGCATTTGGTCGGCGCAGGCGGGTTCGGCAGTGGCGAGGTCCGCCCATCATGGCTCAAGAGATCGGTCGCGCCGAAACTCGTCGACCACGGCGTCCGTGACCCTAACGACCAGCCTCTCGAGCACGTCGTCATCGAGTCCAGTCTCGACCGCGGCGGTCCACCGTCGGAACAGTCCCTCGGCGTGCTGACGTACCCGCTGTTCATCGAGTCGTCCGGCTGAAGCGTCACGCCGCAGCACGACGAAGTCACGGATGAACCCCGGGACTTCTCGCCATTTCACCGCCGCGTCCGCTACCCCGGTCCGCAGAAGCGTAAGAACAGGCATGAACGCCCGTTCGAGGTGATCGTGGGCATACTGGAGGAATGATTCGGCATCTTCGCCCTTCCGCCGGGCGATCTCAGCGGCCAGCACGCCTACCGAGGCGTCGACCGTTCGCAGGGCCGAGCGGCGGCTCCACGCAGCCGCCGGGTTCCGCGTGACGCGCCCACGTCTTCTCACGTGACGCAACAGCGCCAATCCGCCGGCGTGTGCGGAGAAGGTCGACAGGGGATCGTAGAAACGGAAGTAGAGGCTGTGAGCGATCGACCGCGCGGGCTCGGCAGCTATGGCCTCCACCATCTGCTTCGCGGTCACGGGCTGTGCCGACTCACCCATGACCTCGGCAACCGCCTCGAACAGGCCGCGCGGCAAGAGGTCGATATCCACGAGGAACCTGAAGAGCCTTTGCATGGACTTCGCGTTCCCACTTCGCAACCGGTTGACCGCGTCGGTGTGATGAAGGCAGTAGAGACCCACGAGACAAGTTTCGATCGAGGTCCGCGCGAGTAGCGCCGTGGCCTCGGTCTGTCTCAGATATGCCGCCTGACGCGTCTGGCGTTGTAACCAGAGAAGCCGCGTTAGCGCGAGACTTGCCACCGCGAGCGGCGTAGCGTCATCACCCGGCCACGGTTCCGTCAGCTGGAGCCGCTGGGCAGCGTCGCGGACGCGCTGCCGACGAGCCCCGTCGGGATACGGCAGATAGGCGCGCAGAAGGGCGCCTCCGACCTCGCGAGTCACCGTCACTCACCCAGGCTCGCCTCTCGCGGGGCTATCGACAAGCGGTTTGCTGGTGGTGATGGGGTCACGATCTGTCTCGCTGAATCGATGCACGCCGGCCCGGGGGCTACGGGTGTCAACGGGAAGTGTGGCACCCGGCAGAATTCGAGTGTGAACCAGCTCGAAATGCCCAGTGACATCCTTACCCCTGTGATTGCGCGCGCGACCGATTTCGGGGAGGCGGCCCTTCTACTGATCGACGCCCTGCGTTCGGAGGAGGCAACGGGAGCAGCAATGCCGGAATCGAGCGTCGTGAGGCTGCACTTCGTTGCGGCCTCGACCTACCGCTCGGGCCTGCTCTGTCTGTGGATGCCTGAGACGTCACTGGCTTCCTACGGACTCATACGAGGGCTCTTGGAGGTGTGGGCTCACCTCAGCTTCATCGCCGATGACCGAGAAGGGGGCGACGCCCGATGCCGGGCCCTGCGGTACGAGCGCGGAGCGCTGAAAGAATGGGCCGACACCGCGCCCAGGGCCCCGAAGTACTACGACATCGCGTCCTGGACAGCGCGCCACGCCGACAAGGTCAGGGATATCGACTCACGTTGGCAGGAATGCGGTTGCCAGGGCACGGCGCGGACCCGCCGCCCCGTGAAGGCCACATTAGCCTCGATCCTCGGGAGCCCGTCGAGCGGATGAGTTAGGGCGTTCCGCGCGCGGTGATCGTTGGAAGTGCCTGGCGTACAAGGCTGTCGGGCGCCGACCCGCTCCGGTTCTGTAGGGGATCTCTCATAACGATGCGTCGGCGGGGCTGCTGCCGCATCCTGCCTGTGGGCGTAACTCCGCTCCATAGCAGTGCGATAACCCCGGACACGCCAGGAATCAGGCCAGGACGCGCCGCGCAAGGTTCCATCCATCGGGCGATTACAACGCTACCATCTAGAATCATGGTTCTAGTAAATCACCTACAGCGATGAGGACGGGCGCCGAGTACTTCCTGAAGCCGGCGCTGCCGGCGCAGCGCCGTTATGAAGCTCTTCGCGCCTACCTGGTCGAGGGGGCCTCCTCAGCCGCCGTCGCCGCGCGGTTCGGCTACTCGACGGCGACGATCCACCAGCTTGCCGCCGAGCTACGCGCCGGACGCACCGAGTTCTTCCGCTCCTCCAAGCCCGGCCCGAAAGGCCCGCGCAAGTCCGCGACGATCCGCGACCGGGTGCTCGTGCTGCGCGCACAGGACCGTTCGGTGACCGAGATCGCCGCCGCGCTGCACGCGCAGGGATCACCAGCATCCACCCAGACGGTGTGGGCGATCCTGCACGCCGAAGGCATCGAGCGCCTGGGCCGTCGGGGTCCCGGCGGGCCCCCGCCGCGCACCGAGCCGGTCAAGGCGCGCGCCCTGACGGACTGGCCGACCGGGGCGAGCTGGCCGTGTGACCACGCGGGGCTGTACCTGCTGATGCCAGCGATGGCCGAACTCGGCCTCGACGCCCTCGTCTCCGCCGCTCGCTATCCCAGCACCACGGTGCTGTCTTCGTTCCACTCGGTGGGTTCGCAGCTGCTGCTGAAATGTTCGCGGCGCGGCCGAGCCGCGAACGCCTTCCCGCTCGGGGCAGACCCCGGACTCGGGCTGCTGCTCGGGCTCAGCGCGCTACCCAAAGCGACCCACCTGACCAGCTACTCCTACCGGGTCAAGCGCTCCTCGAACGTCTCCTTTCTGGAGGGCCTCGCGCGGCGCTGCTCCCAGATCGGCCTGTACTCCGGCGAGGCAGGGTTCAACCTGGACTTCCACGCCATCCGCCACCACGGGCAGGAAGTCCCGTTGGAGAAGCACTACGTGCCCACCCGCTCGCAGCGGACCCGCTCGGTGCTCACGTTCTTCGCCCAAGACCACGCGTCCACCGAGATGGTCTACGCCAACGCTGACCTGACCAAGGCCGAGCAGGCCGGTGAGGTGCTCGCCTTCGCCGACTACTGGCAACGGGTGTCCGGCCAGGACCCGGGGCTGCTGTGCTTCGACTCCCAGCTCACCACCTACGACATGCTCGAGGAGCTGTGCGCCCGCGGTATCACCTTCCTCACCCTGCGCCAACGCGGCAAAAACGTGCTCAAGGAACTCGCCGCACTGCCCGCCTCCGCCTGGACAACCCACACCATCAAACGGTCCGGGCGCTACCGCCGCCCCCAGATCCACGAACAGCTCGTGCGCCTCAAAGGCATGACCCATCCGCTACGGCAAATCGCCGTGCGCAACATCGGGCACGAGGAACCCACCTTGCTGATCACCAACGACCTCGCAGCGACCGCCGGCAAGGACCTGTTCGCCCGCTACGCCGAGCGGATGATCATCGAGAACGAACTCGACGCCGACATCTCCGGATTCCACCTCAACGCGCTGTCCTCAGGGCTACCGCTGAACGTGGACCTCGACACCACCCTCACCGTGGCCGCCGGCAACTGCTACCGACTCCTCGCCCGCACCCTCCCACGCTACGAACAAGCCACCCCCGACCGGATCTGGCGCCACTTCCTCGACAACACCGGAACCGTCACCGTCACCGACAACCACGTCCGCATCGACCTCGCGCTACGCACCTACACCCCCGTGCTCATCGACGCCGGCTACCCCGAACTCGACATCCCCATCCCATGGTGGGGAGGACGCAAACTCAAGTTCGGCTTCCCGCCACGCTGACCCCCAGCACCCCAAAACCTCAAGGGAACTATCTTCCCGAGGATCGAGGTTAGACGGCCTGGCGAGGGAGCCGAGGATGGAGTGGATTCCTGGCGTCTGGAGTGCGTCCTCCGCTTCCACCCACGCGTTCGGGGTCGACTTCCTGCTGGACACCCGAGGGCAGGAGACTCGGCTCGTATGGGCTCAGCCGTCGCAGAGGGCCAGTTGGCTCATGCTCCTCGTCGCGACGTTCGACTACCTCACTGTCACCGCGGCATCGGTCCTCGCCAGAGGAGACGCCCGCATCGCCAGCTTTCAGGAGAAGGCTCGTGAACTCCTCCAAGACACGGTGCTCGGGCGCATCACCAACGGGGCATTCGATGAGTAGATCCGCACTCTCCGCGGCCGCCGCTCTGATTCGCAGCCGGTAGCGGCCCATCACCGCGCTCGGCAAACCGGGAGCGAAGGTCGTAGAGCCGACTAGACTGCGCCGACGAGCACCCCCCGCGATCACCGTCCGCAGTGCCAAAGCCGCCGACGCTGACGGGATCGCCGAGGTGCACGTTGGCACCGAGCGGGCTGCCTACCACGGTCTGTTGCCGCATGGCCTCGCCGACCCGAGACCACGGGAACGGTCAGACGTCGCCGCGGTCGGGCAAGGCGTGACGAGGACTGCGATCAGGCTGTTAGGAAAGTTTCAGTTAGGACCTTCTTGGCCCCGGGTGGCGAGCGTGCGGATCTGACTGCCCGGCACCCAGCGGTGGCCGGAAGGGTCCGCGCTCGGCTCCGATCGCTGCCCACTCCGACGCGTAGTCACCGTCCGGCCGGTACCCTCAGCCGCGGAGTGCTGCCGGCTTGGTGACAGAGACGGAGCGTGGGTGTGTGACCCAGCCATCTGACCCGAATGTGTGGGCCCCGCAAGCTGACAGGTCGCCGGCCGGTCAGCCGGTCCCAACCGGGCCAGTCAACACCGCAGGGGGCTACGGGCAATACGGTGCGCCCCCGGTGCCGGCGGGGATGTTCTTCGACTCGGGCTGTGGGCTGGTCCTGCCCCAGGGGGTGCATCTGGCCAACACCGGGCGGCGGATCGGCGCCTATTTCCTTGCCATTCCGCTGCTGGTGGTGACCTTGGTGGTCGGGTATGTCGTTTGGGGATTGATCGTCTGGGGTCGCGGCCAAACCCCGGCCCTGCAGGTTCTGGGCATGCGGTGTTGGCGGCCGGAAACCCGGCGGGTGGCTGGCTGGGGGTGGATGGTCCTGCGCGAGACCGTCGGACGATTCGTCGAGGGTATTCTGGGCTTCATCACCCTGCTGCTGTCGTTCATCCTCATGATGAGCGGCAAGGAACGTAAGTCGCTGCACGATCACATCGCGGGCACCGTGGTGCTCCACGACCCCGACAGGGTCTTGGCGCGCCAGCCTTGATCCCCACGTTAGTCGGGTGAGTTGACACCACGGGGGTTCGGGTTCCCGCGAGGCCGGCGGATAGTCGTGAAGGACTACCTGAGGGACGACGACCACAGACGCTGGGCGTCAGCGATGAGTCCGGCGGACGCTCGCGGCTCCCATTGAGCGCCACGACCTCAGCGTGGGTGACGACCGGTTCGTTTCGGGAGTCAGGGTGGCGTCCCGGCACACACCCTCTCCGGACGAAGAACTGGTTTCAGGCCCTCACCCGGGGCCAGTGCCTGCACACGTCGCCCGACTCCGAGGACCGAGTCATGGCCTGAAGGGGTCCGAAACCCCGATTCAGCCTCGACCGAGTCGGCTGGCGCGGTAGGGCGCCCCCCAGCGGAGCTTGCGGGTGCCGATTGCCATGCACCCCGCCGAGTTGAGTGCTCGGGCGAGACACTGGCTCGAGTCGACGACTTGAGCCGGGGTCGGGTGCGCCCGGATGTCCGGATGGGCGGCCCGCCGGGGCCGACCATCGACCTCAACTTGACCGTGCGGATTGCCGGTCTTCCAGGGTCCGCGGCGGTGAGGCACCGGCGGTGCGACGCTGGCACCCACCAAGATTCGATTCGGATACCCTTTCTGCGAGGATCGCCAGCCGGGGTGGAAGCTCGCCAGCCGCGACGTTTTGCCAGCTCAGCGACCGTAACCGGGGGTTTGGACCCTCACACCGTTCCATTCCGGTGCGGGCCATGCGCGCGTGCCGGTCGGCACGTCCGGCTGGATCGCCGTTCACGAGCCGCAGCTGCGTCCGCGTAGTCGGCGGAGTTGGCCCAGGGGTCAGGTCGGCTTGGTGGCCAGGTAGACCGTGTTGGTGGCGCTACGGTTTTGGAGTGGGTTGGGGAAGCTGACAACCTCCGCGGCGACGTCGACGAACACCTCCGCGAGGACCGCGAGGTAGGCGTCGTCGGGCGGGTCGTTGGACCACAGTGCGTAGACGCCTGCT
>DATLTS010000039.1 GCA_035533475.1 Mycobacteriales bacterium
CTGGTCCGGCCGCGCTCGTCGACGACGATCTCCTTGGGCGTCACGCTCTGAAGATACCTAGAGCGACCGCTTACGACGCGCTTGCCCGGCTGGAGGCGACCCCGGAGGCAGCCCCGGTTCTGCAAGCCATCAATCGCAGCCTCGACCGTCTGACCGAGGACCCGTTCAACCCGCGCCTCGGGACAACCGCCTTCCGCACCGACGAACTGGGCGGGGTCAGTGCCACCCCAGCCCGCATCGAGGACTGGTACATCTTCTGGCAGCGTGGCGCGGACAAGAACACGATCGAGATCGTCTTGATCCACCAGCTGCCGACAGCCTCGGGTTGACATGCGAGCGACGCGGCGAAACCGGCGATGCCGAGCGTTCCGGGAGCCGGCTCTCTCGACCGCTTTGGCGACTGGCTGGGCCATGTACGATCCGCTATACTTGGAGCTGTGCTGGAAGAGTCTGCGGGACAGCTGGTGCGCACCGCCCGGAAGAAGGCCGGCCTCTCCCAATCGGAGCTGGCTGCTCGGGCGGGACTGACCCAGAGCGTGATCAGCGTGTACGAGTCGGGGCGACGGCAACCGGCGCTGCCCACCTTGGCCGCGCTGGTCGCGGCCGCCGGCTACCGCCTGGACGTGCGGCTGCGCCGGTCCGACCAGCCCGGCAGCGCCATATCCGGCCCGCTGGGTCGTCGGCTGCGCCGGCACCGGGCTCAGCTGAAGCGAATCGCGGCGACCGAGGGGGTCCGGGTGCTCGGCGTGTTCGGCAGTGTCGCCCGCGGCGAGGAACGCCCAGACAGCGATATCGACCTGCTGGTCGAGTTGCCCGCCGAGATCAGTCTGCTTCAACTTGGCCGGCTAGCCGAACGGTGTCAGGGGCTGCTCGGCGCGGCGGTGGACCTGGTGCCGGAGCCGGATCTCAAAGCTGGGGTGCGTCCCCGCGTGCTAGCGGAACTGATCTCGCTGTGAGCCGCTACCCAGCCCAGCGGCCGTCCGACATCGCCGCCGCGATCGCCGTGATCCGCACCCACCTGGACCGCGGGGAGCTCTCCGACGGTTTGGTCTTCGACGCCGTCAGGGTCCGGTTGATCGAGATCGGCGAGGCCGTCAAGGGGCTGGACGAGACGCTGCTCGCCTCCGAACCGGCTATCCCCTGGTCGCACATCACCGGGATGCGGGATCAGCTCGCGCACCGATACTTCGACACCTCCCACGCCATCGTGTCGGGCACCATCACCCACGACCTCGCTGAACTTGAACGCGCCGTCCAGCGACTCGCCGAGCGAGTGGGAGAGGAATAGCGCGCAATCGCGAGCTTCACCTGCCGCCTGCTCATGCGCTCCGTCACCGGCGTTCTGGGCGTTCAGGCGACCTGCGGGCGAGGGTTCAGCTGGACGACCAGGTCGACCTCGAGGGCGTGTGCCAGTCGTTCGAGGACCGGCAGGGTGGGAAAGGTGCTCCCGCTTTCGAAGCGCGCGACGGCTGGGGGTGGACTTCTCCGGAGTTGCCCTCGAACAGGCCAGGTCGAGCGCCGTCCGGCTCCTGCCCGCCGGTCGTGGTGAGTTTCGACTCGGAACACTGATCGCGACGGGCGTGCCGGCGGGCGTCGCGGACGGGCTGATGTGCGTGGACGCCGTGCAGTTCGCCGATCCGCCGCTGGCCGCGCTGAGCGAGTTCCGTCGGGTGCTGGCTTGCGGGGGCCGTCTCGCGGTGACCTGCTGGGAGGCGTGCGACCCATTGGACGAACGGGTCCTCCCGCGCCTTCGGTGCGTGAACCTGCGCCGGGACCTGCCGGCGGTGGGTTTCGTTGATATTCAGGTATCCGACATGCCGGAGTGGCGGCAGGCCGAGCGGGCGATGTGGGAGGCGGTCGTCGCCGCCTGGGCTGATTCGGATGCGGCTGTGCAGGCCCTGCAGGCTGAGGGTCGACGCTCCCTCGAGGCGTTCGACTCGCTCCGGCGCGTCTTCGCGACCGCCTCCGCGCCCTGAGCGAAGCGCATGCCCCCGTCCCCGCCCCTGCGGCGCGGCCGCACGTGGCGACGGCATGGACCACCGTCCTTAACCGGTGCATTGATCGCAGCGGAGCGAGGTGACCGAAGGGTGATCGCCCTCCTGGATCGCGCCGTACTCCGGGGCATCGACATCGCGATCCCCGCTGGGGTACTCGCCCAAGTCTGGCGAGCCGATTCTCGACAGCACCGTCTACATCTGCTATTGGCCGACGAGACCGTCGAGGCGGCCCCCCTCGATCGCGACGAGGCGCTGGCAGTAGGCGGCCTTTGTGCCCAAAGTGACGCAAGCGATGTTGTCGACGCCTCCGCTGTGACTTGTGCCCGGCTGCGCCAACACGCGATCGTCACCTCGGACCCCGACGATCTACGGCATCTCGACAGTCGCCTGACTCTGGTTCCAATCTGAGCCTCGGCGCGGCATGACCGTGCGGTTGGTTCTCGGGACCGCGGTTGATTCGGTGCCGGGGCCGCTGTTGCTACGGTCGTCTTGATCCTACCCTGGTAGGTGCTCTCGTGGTAGGATCACCTATGGGCGTGGAGAAGATGAGCGTCTCGTTCGACCTCGAGCTGGGGCGGGCGATCCGGCTATCAGCCGAACAGCGTTCGCAGAGTGTGTCCTCCTGGCTGGCCGAAGCGGCGGCCGACCGGCTGCGCAGCGAGGCGTTGGGTGAGGCTGTCCGGGACTGGGAGAAGACCTACGGCCCGCTGACCGACAGCGAGCTGGCGGACGCCGAGCGCACGCTCGAGCGGGCGGCCAAACGCCGCCGCTCCGGCGCGGTCTAGCGATGGGACTGGTGCTCGACTCCGGGGCCCTGATCGCCTTCGACCGCGGGAACCGGCAGGTCGCGGCGCTGATCGAAGCCGCCCGACGCCGTCGCGAGCGGGTGGTCAGTTCCTCGGGATGCGTCGGCCAAGCATGGCGCGGCGGAGGGCCGCGGCAGGCTCGACTGGCCCGTCTTCTCACCGGCGTCGACGAGCGTCCCCTGGACCGAGCCGGGTCTCGAGGCGTCGGTGCGCTGTGTGCGCGGGCCCGGCGCGACGACGTCGTCGACGCACACGTCTGCACGCTTACGCGGGACGGTGACGTCATGCTCACCAGCGACGTCGACGATCTGGGGCACCTGCTCCGCAGCCAGGGCACGACTGCCGAGATCATCCGCTGCTGAACGCCTGCCACGACCAGCGGCCGCCACATGGCGGCCGGGGCCGTACGGTTTGCGCTGTGGTCAGCCGGCCCGGTGCGCGCGACGACGACGGACCAGGAGCAGCCCGCCGACGACGGCCAGCCCGGCGACCGGGACCAGCACGGCCACCGGCGCCTCCGGGGCGATGGCCGAGGGGACGCCGCCGAGCGTGTAGTCGCAGACCGGTCCGCCGCTGTCGACCTTCTCCAGCGCCCCGCCGACCTGCGACGAGCCGACCTCGATGTAGGTCTCGCCCGACGGCAGGGACAGCACGCTGCCGAGCGGCGGGTTGCCGATGTTGGCCAGCGGGACGTCGATCTCCACGACGCCGTTCGGGCCGAGCGTGAAGTGCCCGGTGTCGTTGGTGTTCGCCGACTGGTTGAACTGGTGCGCGCCCCCCGTCGTGGTGACCGTCCCGTCCCCGTACGTGGGGGTGGAGCCCGGTACGGCGGACAGCGTGGCGTCGGCGAAGTAGGTCGTGGCGCCATAGGTCCACAGCGCGTACCACTGCGCGGCCCCCGCGCCGGTGGGCACGGACTCCTGCAGGTTCGTGACGGTGAGGAACGCCCGCAGCTCGCTGTTGTCCGCGGTGACGCTCATCGCGCCGGCGAGCAGCGAGAGCTGCGGGTCGCTGTTGCCGAAGGTGTCGCTCGCGGTGTGCGGGGGGTTCGTCCACAGGCCGCTGGTCACCGAGCAGGTCGCGCCGGTCCCGCCGGTGGAGCACGGATTCAGCCCGGGCTGACCGCAGTCCTGTGCCGCGGGTGCGGCCGTCGTGTTCGTCGGGGTGAACGAGGTGTTGCCGGTCGCGTCCTTGCCGAGCGCGGTGACGTTCGGCGAGCCCAGCCCGGACAGGTAGTCCCAGCCGGGCGGGTCGGCGGGGCTGCGCGGCAGGTTCGTGTAGTAGCCGTCCGAGGTCGGTGGGCTGGAGGCGCCGCCGCCGAGGTCGAAGAAGTCCGCCGCGTCCTGCGTCGGGTTCTGACCGATCGTGTACAGCACCGGGTTGGCGAAGCCGAGGGTGTTCATGCCGTTGGTCTGCGTCTTCGCCGCTGCCTGGATCCGGGTCCACATCCCGACCCACAGCGGCGAGGAGAGGCTGGTGCCGGCCCCTTGGGAGTCGGCGGTGCCACCCATCGTGACCGCGTAGCCGTTGGAGGCGACGTCCCCGGACTGGGCGGCCACGTCCGGGATGCCGCGGCAGGGCGTCGGGCTCGCGTACGGCGTGCCGTTCGGCTGGCTCACGCAGTCCTGGGTGTCCAGCAGGGTGATGCCCTTCTGGTAGGCCGGCTCCGGGATGTAGAAGGTGTTGCCGCCGCCGGTGAACGTCCAGGAGGTCTCCTGCGCGCGGGTGGAGTTCGACGCCGGGGGGGTCGCGGTGTTCTGCGTGCCGTAGAGCACGGTGCCGCCGACCGCGGTCACGTACGGGCTCGAGGCCGGGTAGTTGGTCTCCGGGTAGCCCTGGTTCGCCACCCCGTTGCCCGCGCCGATCACCGCCGCGAACACGACCGGGCAGGACGAGCCGGTGTCGCCGGTGGAGGCGAAGAGCGTCTTGCCCTCGAGGTTGGCCTGCTGCAGCGCGTTGTTCGACTCGGTGGTGAACTCCACGCCCGCGGTCCCGGCCAGGCCGCCGAGGCCGGTCCCGGCGCCGCCCTGGGTCACCGGGCTGGTCGGGTCCTCCTCACACTCGCCGAAGGAGGCGTTCGCCTGCATCGGGCCGCTGGTGTCCCCCTGGAAGGCCTGGATGTCGCCGAGCACGGACGCGTCGGTGAGGTCCTTGGCGAAGTACCAGGTCTCGCCGAACGCCTTGGGCGCCATGCCGGTGGTGGCCTGGCTGTCGATGTCCCATTCCCCGCTGCCGGAGGTGTCCTGGAAGTCGTCGCCGACCGAGTGGATCGTGATCGGGATCTGCGGCAGCGAGAACTCCTTCTCGAAGGCGCGCAGGTCGGTCACCACGCTGGACACCGCGCCTTCGCCGAGCACACCCATCTGCTGGCCCTGGCCGAAGTCCTGGGTCGCGTCGGACAGGTTCGTCGGCTGGCCGTAGATCGACCACAGGTCCTGGGGGGTGGTCAGCCCGACGCACTCCGAGCCGGCACAGATCCCCTGGCTGGGGGTGGGGCCGTGCGGCGCGCTGCTCGGCGGCCGGTGGTTGAACGTGTGCGAGCGGAGCAGGTTGTTCAGCCCGATCACGCCGGCGACGTCCAGCCCGGCCGGGACCGTCGGTCCGTTGCTGTTCGCGAAGAACGTGCTGCCCTTGCGGGTGAACGTCCGGATCGAGACGCTGAACGTCCGCTCGGCCTGCCCGACCGTTCCCTGCAGCATCAGGTACTCACGGGTGTTGGCCAGGTAGGCCGGACGCAACCCGTCGCGGGTCGCCCAGGACAGCAGCGGGGCGAACGTCGCGGCCGGGCCGCCGAAGTCCTGCGCCACCTGGGCGGGGGTGAGGAAGTGGTGGTATTCCGGGCTGCCCTTCGTGTAGATCTCGGTCCACAGCGCGTTCTGGGCAGCCGCGTTCGGGTTCGCGAGCGTGATGCCGACTTCGACCGGCGTGTTCGCCGGGGTCGGCGTCGAGCCCAGCCCGGAAAGGCCCGGCAGCACGTCGGTGCTCAGCACCTGCGTTGGCTGGCCGGCGGCCGACGGCGACGCGGCGGCGGCCAGCCCGGGGGCGCCCGCGAGCCCGGTCAGCAGGACCACCCCGGCCAGGGCGGTCAGGGTCGACAGGTGGCGAGCACGGAACATCGGGGTTCCCTCCCTGGGCGCGGTCGCCACGATGCGAGCCACGTCGTCTCCGGCCTGTTCGCCGGGTTCCGGCCCAGTTCCTGCCGGAGAGGGACAACGATTTTGCGCCCGGCGTCAGCCGGCGGCCACCCCGCTGAGCACCGCCGGGTCGGTGATCTTGTACAGCTTCCAGTCGGGGGTCCAGAAGGTGCCCCTCCAGAAGCGCACGAGGGTGGCGAAGCCACCGCCGTCCGCGTACAGCGTCGGGTAGGCGGCTTCGACCGCGTCGAAGAACGTCGAGGAGGGCACGAGCAGGTATTCGACGTGGAAGCGCGGTGGGTCGGCCACCGCCGGCTGGAAGTCGTAGTCGGAGGTGATGACGTAGGTCCGCATGTCGGGTGCGTTGGCGAGCACCGCGAAGGCGTTGCCGGAGTCGGTCAGGACGGCGCCGTGCCGCAGGTGCAGGGCGGCGATGTCCTGCGCGATCCGCCGCTCGACCGTGAAGCGGATCATGGACTGCCGGTCCTGCGGGGTCGCCCTGACCGGTGCCAGCACCGCGGTGAGCTCACCGGCTTCCTCGCGGCCGAGCGTGGGATTGGTCATGACGGCGTAGCCGGTGACGAGGCCGGGCGCCGCGATGACGACGGCCACCGTGGCGAGTACCACGTTCAGCGCCACCCGGCTGGTCGCGAGCAGCCAGCGCGCGAGCAGGTTGCGGGGCGGATTCCTCAGCGCCGCGAGGTGGTGCCCGGCGACCGACCCGGCGAGCAGCACGGTCAGCGGGATCTCGGCGATGTAGAACCGCAGCCAGCCGTAGGTGTGCCCGGTCGAGAAGGCGAGGACGTCGAACAGCAGCAGGGCGCCGAGCGCCGCCAGCGGCGCGATCACCCGGTTGTCCCGGCGGACCACGGCGAGGGCCAGCGCGCCGGTGATCGCGATCAGCGCGAGCGGCTCGAGCGCGAATAGCTGGTGGGCGAGGTATCCCCACTCCCGGGGGGTGCCGAGACCGGTGACCCGCCGGATGGCCGTGATGCCGCCGCTGACCTGCTGACTGTTGCCGTAGCTAGAGGAGAAGGTCGGGAACCATGCCTTGACGATGATCTTGCTGGTGACCGCCCACAGCGCGACCGCGAAGACGAACGGTGCGCCGGCGAGGAAGCCGTCGACGCTCGCGCTGCGCAGCCGCCCACGCGCGCCCCGCACCGTCGAGCGCCTGGCGGCGACGATGACGACCGCGGCGACCGCGGCGGCGCCGGTGGCGAGCGTCTCGTAGCGCGCGGTGTAACCGAGGGCGAGCGCGAGGCCGAGCCGGACCAGGTCGCTGTCCCGCCCGAGCCGCAGCCACCGGGCGAGGTAGCGGGTCGCGAGCAGCACGCAGAACAGCAGTGCCGCCTCGCTCATCCCGTCGGCGCCGTAGTAGATGACGAGCGGGTGCAGCGCGTAGAGCGCGGTGAGCAGGTAGCGCACCGGGCGGGAGCAGCCCCAGTCCCGCAGGATCAGGCAGACCAGCGCGACGCTGCCGGCCATGAACGCCGCGCTCTGCAGGTCGCCGAGGAAGCCGGTGCCCAACAGTGCCGGCCAGAGCGTCCCCAGCGGCACGAACGGCACCTGAACGAGTGACGGCAGCGGGTTCCACACGAACCCGATGGCCGCGAGGTGCGGGAATCGGCTGTCGACGACGTAGGCGGCGTTCGCCGTCCGGCTGATCCCGTCGACTGAGATCAGGCCGTAGTGGAACGTCAGGGCGACCGCGGTCGCTACGTAGCCCGCCACCGCGAGCAGGAACACCAGCCGGCCTTCGGTGGGGCGCAGGACCCGGGCCAACCGGCGGTGCAACGGCCGCCGGCGGGGCACCCGCAGGACGCTCGGGAGCCCGACCTCGGGCGCGATCGGGTCGGCGAGGAGGGTCATGTCCCAGACTCCGGGCGCCGCGCGGTATGCAGCAGCCCGTGCGTGGTCTTCTCCCAGAACGAGGGGGTCAGCGCGAGCTGCAGCGCGGCCTTGGCGGCGGCGATCGACATCATGACCCAGTACAGCGGGATGACGATCGCGGCCGGGACCAGGTCCTGCCGGCCGATCGCTCGAAGGCTCAGCACCCCGAAGTAGACGACGGCGGTGTTCCCGAAGAGCCAGCAGATCATCGCCGGGTAGTAGACCGGCGCGGGGAACAGGGTGGCCACGCCGTGGACCCGGCCGACGAAGAAGAGCAGGACCATGAACCAGAAGATCGGGTTGATCAACGCGAGCAGCGGCGTGCCGGCGACGAACAGGTTCAGGCCGAGCAGGCCGCGCCAGCCGATCTGTCGGCGGACGGTGCCGGGGTGGCGCATGTGCACGAGCCAGGTCTGCAGGTAGCCCTTGTACCAACGGCTGCGCTGCTTCGCCCAGTTCACGAAGTCGGAGTTGGCCTCCTCGAGCGTGAGCGAGTCCAGCACCATGGTCCGGTAGCCCGATCGGTGCAGCCGGATCCCCAGGTCGGCGTCTTCGGTGACGTTGAACGGATCCCACCCGCCTAGCTCCCGCAGCACGTCCACCCGCATGTGGTTCGACGTGCCGCCGAGCGGAAGGGGGGCACCCAGGCTCACGACCCCGGGGAGCAGGTGGCCGAACCAGGTCGCGTACTCACCGGTGAACCAGCGGGTGATCAGGTTCTGCTTGCCGTTGTAATAGCCGAGCCGGGACTGCAAGCACACCACGTGCGCGGGGAGGTTCTCCAACGCCACCGCGGCCCGGCGCAGCTGAAGCGGCTCGGGGCGGTCCTCGGCGTCGAAGATCGTGATGAGTTCGCCGGTCGCGAACGCCAACCCCACGTTGCAGGCCTTTGGCTTCGTGCGCGGCTGCGACTGGGGGACGACCATCACCCGCACGTACCGCGGCGGCTCGGCGGCTCGGACCGCCGCGAGCGTCGCCTTGTCCTCCGGCTCGACCAGCACGAGGACCTGGAGCTTGTTCGGCGGGTAGTCGAGCGAGGCGATGCTGGCGAGCAGATCCTTGATCACCTCGGCTTCGTGGTAGGCCGGCACCAGGACCGTGTACCGCGGCAGCCTTGCCGGGGCGGCCGCGAGCGCCACCTCGTCGGAGACGCTCACCATCGTGTTCTCCCGCATGCCGCGGCGGATGGCCGCGAGCCGGTAGCCGAGCGACGCGAAGTACATCGCGGTGGCGAGGCCCATCAGGCACTGCAGGGTGAGCACTGGAAAGATCGTCAGCACCACGACGAGGCCGATCCCGGTAGCGACCAGGCCGCGGCCCTGCGTTCGGGTCAAGGTGTGCTCCGCGGACAGCTCGGGCCGGCCGTCGGCCAGCCCGCGGACCGCCTCCCGGGTCACCTCCTCCGGCCGTCGGACGGTGAGCCGCAGCGGTGGCGTCGATCGTCCGGGCGTCCGCGGGCGGGGGGCCCGGGCCGCCGTCGTCTGCGCCGTCACGTGTCGCTAACGAACGCCGAGCGCGGACGTGACGGTGCCGCCGGAGGACCCGGCGGCACCGGTGGCCGAGCCGGCCGCCCGGGCCTGCACGACGGCACGGGCGAAGTGGACGAGGAAGTCGCGGGCGGCGGCTCGGGTCGCGGAGCTGACCCCCGTCGTGGGCGACGACCCGGTGGACCGGACGGTCGCCGAGCCGTTCCCGGCCAGGTAGGCGCCCTGCACCGGCGCCAGCAGGACGATCCGCTCGTAACGGGTGCCGTGCGGGGTGCGCACCGGCCACACCCAGGACAGGCTCATCCAGTCTTCCGGCAGGTTGGGGTCACGGAAGGTGAGCAGGGTGCCCTCCACCCCACCGCCCAGGGTGCGGCTGTCCGGGGCGGACACCCCGAAGCCGTGGAAGTTGTAGCAGGCCTGGATCCCGTAGGCGTTGAACGAGCCGAGGTCGGCGGTGGTCACCACGTCGGCGATCACCGAGGTCGGCTCGTCCGAGGTGCGCGGCAGGTACTGGTAGCGGATCCAGCTCGAGCCGGTGCCGAAGAAGCGCGCGGTCCAGGTGAAGGTACCGACGGCGTCCACCGTCCAGCCCGGCACCTGCGCCGGGTCGGTCTCGAACGCGGTGAGCCGGGGCGCGCCGAGATCGCTCGCGACCAGCGTGTACCGGGACAGTCCGGCGTTCGCCACACCGAGCACGACCGCCGTGACCGCGAGGATCGCGCCGGCGGTGCGCAGCCCGGAGGTCGCCAGCCACGGCGGTGCGCTCTGCCGCCGGGGATGCCGCTTGATCGAGATCGGCCGCAACCGCAGCCCGTAACGCGGCAGCAGCAGCACCATCAGGAGCACGCCGAGGCAGAACAGCGCGAGCCCGATGAACGGGTGCAGCCCGTCCATCGCGAAATGCTCGCCCAGCGCCGAGCCAGCCCAGAAGATCAGCATGATCCGGCCGATGTTCAGCGCGTAGACGAGGACCAGCCCGCTGACCAGCCAGCCGAGCTTGCGCAGCCGGCCGCCCTGGAGGAAGCCCAGGCAGGTGGCGCCGATCAGGAAGAAGCCCAGGAACGAGTCGACGCCTGCGCAGGCCGACGCGACGCTGACCTCGAACGCGCTGCGGCCGTGCCCGACCAGGAACTCCGAACCGTCACCGCCGGCGAGCGCCTGCGCGACCGGCACGTGCTGGACGAGCGCGTGCAACACTCCGAGCGTGAGCCCGGTGAAGCGGTCGAGACCGCGGTTGAGTGCCCAGGTGTAGGGCAGCGGCCAGGCGAAGGCCAGCAGGAGGACCGCTAGCCGGCACCGCCAGAGTGTGCGCACACCGAAGAACAGGGCGATCGCGCCGGCGGTGAACAGTGGCAGCGAGAGCAGGTCGACCCGGTAGTACCAGAACAGCGTCGACATTCGATCCGGCATGAACAGCACGATCCCCACGGCCGCGAACAGCAGCGGCAGCCCGATGATGAAGTCGACCTGGCGGTCGTGGATCTGCGGTTCGCCCTCGTCGGGATGGCTCCGCAGTGCCGCGACGGCCAGGGCGATCATCGGGATCAGGCCGAGGTAGGCGAGGGGGGTGTCGAGCCCCAACGTGCGCAGCAGCGTCATCAGCGAGTAGTGGTAGGCGAGCCCGACGGCACAGACCAGCGCGGCCAGCCGGCCCCAGGGGGAGCTGGCGACGAACCCGCCGAGCGCGCGGGCCGCGGCCGCGACACCTCCGAGCGGCCCGGCCAGCCAGCCCGTCGACCCGGCGACGCCGTCCGGCGCCCCGGTTCCCTGCGCGACCGCCATTGGTCGACCCCCTGCCTCGGCTGAGGGTTTCGTCGTCGGCGGGGGTAATCCTCCCTGCCGCGGCCGACCGTTACACCGGGGCGGAGGACCGGGCGAGGGCTCCGGCCAGGGCAGCGAGGGCCGGGTCTCCCGGACCCATGCCCTGATCGCAACCCGAGGGTGCGGCCGGTACCCAGTTCCACGCCAGGTACCCGGACAAGCCGACCGCGTAGCCGGCTGCCGCTTTCGCGGCCAACCGGTTCGCTCGGGTCCCGAGCGTCATCGCGCAGGCGGTGCCCGCGGTTGGCCCCGCGAGCATCCCTGCCTCCTCGACGATGATCGGCCTTTGATCCTGGCCCGCGTAGCCGATGTCCTGGCGCAGCGTCGCGGGCACGGTGGTCGTGTTGTCGCCGTAGTCGTGGTAGGTGAGCACGTCCAGCCCCGGGCTCGCCCCGACGTAGCGGTAGTCCGCGAATTCGGTGCCGCACTGGTTGTCGGTCCCGACGAACCCGGCGGCGACCAGCGAGCCGGGGTCGAGCGTGTGGATCTGCCCGCCGACCGCGTCGAAGAAGCCGCGCATGAGGCGGGCGTCGGAGGACTCCACACGCGTCGTGCAGGGCGCGGTCTGGCACTGGTAGCCGTAGGTTGGGTGGTTCGTGCATGCCGACGCGTCCGGCTCGCTCACCGGCTCCCACATGCCGACCGCCGGGGAGGAGCGGTAGCGGGTGACCACCTGCTCGAGGAACGCGTCGAAGGGCTCCCGGTTACGTCCGCCGTCGGTCCAGACCGTGCTCCGGTAGCCGCCGGCGTACCAGGCGGCGTCGTGCCAGTGGTCGTCGTCGCAGACCCCGGCCTGGCTGGAGAGCACCACGTCCAACAGCTGCCCGGCCGCCGCGGCGTCGCTGAACACCCGGTCCAGCCCGCTGAAGTCGAACTGCCCGGTGTGCTGGTCGATCGCGAGGTACTGGTATGCGTCCAACCGGACCATGCTGTGCGGCGGCAGCGAGCGGAAGAGGTCGGCGAGCTGGCCGTCGGTAACGGCGGCCCCGCACCAGGTGTTGAGCGCCGGCGCGGTCGCGAGCTCGTAGGCATTCACTCCGGTGAACCGGTAGGGCCGTCCGTCGAGCAGGAGGGTTCGCCCGCTGCGGCGCAACCCCGACGCGGGCCGGGGCGGCCCGCCGGCCGCGCTGGTCACGACGGCGGGGCCGCGGCTGCCCGGCCCGAGCCGGGCCGGCGCTACGCTGCGGCCGAGCCGGGGGGGCAGGCGGAACCTGACGTTCCCGGCCGCCGCCGCCGGCCGCCGGGGGCTCGAGGCGGCGGCGTGGCGCACGCTCGTGGCGGAGGCTGCCGGTCGGCCGCTCCAGGGCGGTCCCGCGGGCCGATGCGTCGAAATGGTCGTCGGTCCGGTGCCCGCCAAGCCGACGACGGCCACGGCAGCGCTGAGCAGGCCGCCCAGGGCCTGCCGACGTGGCAGGCGCGTCGACCGAGACGTCCAGTGCACGGCAATCTCCCCGGTCGATCGGCCCACCGGGCGCAGCTTGCCCGCTACCGGGGTTTCGGCAGGCCGGCGCGGGTGCTTGACCCGGGCGGACCAGCGCTCGGTAGCCCGAACGGCAGCGGACCCCGCGCCAGATGGCGCCGGGGTCCGCTATTTCCTTCGGGGGTGGCCCCGGGGGCTACGCCAGGTGCGCGCCGGCGCGGGTCCGCCGCCGGTTCGTGTAGTAGCCCGCGCCGATCAGCGTGAGCAGACCGAGCCCGGCGAGCAGCGCCACCATCGGCGCCTCGGGGGTGATTCCCAGCTGAAGCGCCACCACGCTGAGGTCGATCGGCGCGGTCTGGTCGACGTTGTCGAAGAACCCGATCGAGCCGTCGCAGGTGGCCGCGTTGGTCGTGGTCGAGCTGGCGCTGCAGACCGTGCCCGGCAGGGCAGCGTCCGCGTTGCCGGTCCAGCCGGTGAGCCCGTACAGGATGTGGTTGGTGGTGTCGCTGCCCGTCCCCACGCCGCCGACGTCCGCGACCGGGACGTCGATCTCGATCGTGTTGTTCGCCGTGTCGACCGTGCCGGTGACCGCCGTGGCCTCGCTGTTGGCCGCGGTCGTGTACTCGAGGGCTTTCGGCTCCCCGTCGTTGTAGATCGACAGCGGCCGCCCCGCCGAGTAGGACATCCCCCCCGTGGGGTCGCTGGTCGCCTGGGCGTACCAGAGGTCGTTGTTCCAGTGCCAGGTGACCAACCAGTTCGCCCCGGTGTGGGGGGCGATGACCGCACTGCCCGGCCCGCCGCTGAGGTCCTTGACCGTGAACAGGAACTTGAGCACGCCGGTGTTGTTCGGGTCGGTCAGTGCCTGCAGCTGGGTGATGTCGGCCGCCGGGTCCGGGGTGCCCGTCAGGTTGTGTCCGGCCGTGGCCACGATCGCGTTCCCGGCCGGGTTGGTCACGACCGCGCAGGGCGGCCCGGTGCAGCTGGCCGCGCTGGTGCCGACCTGGCGGACGTCGAGGGACTGACTCAGCCCGCTGGTCGGCGCCGGCACGTCACCGCCCCGCAGGCTCGGACCGGTCGCCTGCTGGACGTTGGAGATCAGGCCGGCGCCCTGGGTGCAGCTGGCGGCGCAGGCGGCGCTGTTGTTGTCGTCGACGTACTGGATGACCGCCCGGCCGGTCGGGTCCATCCTCACCTGGAAGAAATCCAACAGGTTGCGGTCACCGCCGGGCGGGGTTTGCGCCGTGCAGCCGATCCCGCTGAAGCAGATCGACTCCTTGTGCATCGGCGTCTCGGAGGCCTGCGTGTCGGTCCAGGTGGTCCCACCGTCGAGGGACTGGGCCATGTGCAGGTACCACAGCGCCGGGGTGGTGTCCGGTGAGTACGGCAACCCGGCGGTGGTGCCGTAGTAGACGACGTCCACCCGGCCGCCGGCGCCGGCGGCGATCCACGGCATGACCGCGTAGTTCACCCCGGGGATCGGGGTGGCGCCGACGCCGTCCCCGCTCGAGGCCGGGCCGTTGAGCGGGGTCGCGGGGCTCCAGGTGCCACCCGGGACCGGCACCGAGCAGTTGCCGAGCCTGGTCCCGGCGGTGTCGGTGGAGTGCGCGAACCACAGCCGCCACGGGTTCGGGTCGTTGGCGACCGAGAAGACCGTGTACACCTCGCCGTTCGCGTCGATCGCGCCGGCGACGAAGTCGTTGGTCGTGCTGCCGACGAGCTTGCTCGAGGTGGGGATGTTCGACCAGGTGTGGCCGCCGTCGCAGGAGATGTTCACCTCGGTCCCGTTGCTGTTCGTGCCCATGAACTCGTACAGCGTGGGGTAGCTCTTGCCGCCGATGGTGTTCACCAGCGTGGGGTTGATGACGAGCGGCCCGGGCCGGGAGCCCACCGCGCTCGAGCCGCCGATGCAACTCGAGCCGGTGGTCGTCGTGCAGGCCGTGCTCCAGGTTGCGCCGTTGTCCGGCGAGGTCAGCGCGGCGTCGCCGCCGGGCGGGGTCTCGCCGGTGTCGTAGACCATGTACAGCTGATCAGCGCTGGCCCCCGTCGGCTGATCGGCCTTGGGCCAGACCGCCAACCACTGCCGGTCGGTGCCCGGCGGGTTGGTGACCGCGGCGGTGTTGCCGCTGGTCGTCATGTTGCACGCCTGGCCGGACACGTTGCCGCTGCCCAGGTCGTTGAAGGTGTCCCCGCCGTTGTCGGAGTAGGAGCAGGAGATCGTGTCGAGGCCGTTGAGGTCCTCGAACTGCACCCGCTGCGGGCCGCCGGCCACCCCGGGCGTGCTGAGCTGGACTTCCGCGTCACCGCCACCGCGTGAGCAGTCCGGCCGCAGCACCGCGGCCGCCGGGTTGGGGCACGCCTCGCCGATCGTGGAGCCGTGCAGGTTCTTCCACTGCACGCCGCCGTCGGAGCTCTTCCACATCAGGCTGACCGTGGTGCTGAACCCGTAGGGGGCGCCGGAGTACATGTCCTGTCCGTCGCTGGAGATCGCCAGGTCCGGCTCGCCGTCCGCGTGCTGCGGGTCCACGGTCACTTCGTGGCTGAACGTGGGCAGGTCCGCCGACGCGGTGCTCGACTGCGAACTGATCGGGAGCACGGTCGCGGTGGCCGCCACCGTGGACGTGAAGCTCTGCGCCGTGCTCGGCAGGGCGGTGGCGTTGTCCGCGTCGGTTTCGATGGTGTATGTCGCGCCGGGGGCGAGGTTGGTCGCGGCGACCGTCGTGCCGGAGGCGAGGCAGGTGTGCGAGGCGAGCACGTTGCCGGTGGGTCCTTCGATCGCGATGTCCAGGCAGTTGGCGCTGGTCGGATCGCTCGGGGTGTACTGGGGCGTCACCGCGAGCGTGAACGTGTACGTCGGGGTGGTGAAGCCGCCACCGTTCAGCGTGACCGGCTGCTGGTCGCAGCCCGCGCTGTCGCCGCCGCAGACCGGCGCCGGCGGCCCGTTCGGGTCCGGCTCGAACGGCCCGAGGGTGGCGCTGTAACTGGCGGACGAGCCGTTCGAGGTCACCGAGATCGGCGAACTGGCGGCCACCTTCCGGGGTGTGGGCGCGGCTTCGGCCGGCAAGGCGAGCGCGAGCATGGCGAGCAGCGAGATCGTTCCGAACAGCGCGACGTTGCGCCGGCGTGCGTGCATGATCAAACCCCTGATGTCCCGGATCCCCGATGGCCCTGTGGGCCGCAGCGGGAGTACACCGGCGGCTGGGGTTCGCGTCAAGGGAGGTTCACGCGGGGCCGGCCGCATCAGCGGGTAGTTCAGACCTCGGGGTCAGGCCCGAGCCGGTGCAGCTACCGGTTTCGCTACCCGCTGGTACCCACCTACCCAACGCGTTGCGGGCTCCCGGCAGGAGTCGCCGGCCCCGCGGCGTATTCCTCGTCCAGCCGTCCGCGACGAACGGCGGGTATCCGCCGGTCGTCGGCGGCTGGGGAGGTAAGACATGCGCGCAGGGGTCGGGTCCCGACTGCTCGCGCTGACCGGCTTGGTCGGCTTTTCGTTGACATTGGGTGCTGCGCCGTCGGCGCATGCGCTGGGCTCGAGCTGCAGCCCGGGCTCGCCGGAGACGAACCTTGCGCAGAACGGGTTCACCTGCCCGGTCCAGCTGCCCAGCTCCGGTGGCCTCGGGGAGCCGACGCTGATCGCGGACGACGGTGCCGGCAACGCCGGGGTGCCGCGGCTGTTCGTCACCGCCCCGCAGGGCGTCGGCAACGTTCAGACCGCCGGCGGCAGCCCGCTCTACACGTCGACCGACGCCGGCGCGACCTGGTCGGGGCCGGTCCGTTCGCAGGAGTGCACCGGACTGTCCGGCGGCGACACCGACCTCGCGGTGGACGCCAGCGACAACGTCTACCAGACCGACCTTTGGCTCGGGAATTCCTGCCTGAGTGTCTCCGAGGACCACGGCGGCTCGTTCACCGCGGGCGACCCGTACGGGCAGCAGCTGCAGCCGGGCGACGACCGGCCGTGGCTGGCCTACGACGGCACCATCGCCAACGGCGGCGAGCTCTTCGGCGTCTACGACGGCTTCAACGGCCTGCACATCGCCAACACCGGCCCGCTGGTGAGCCCCGCCCTCGGCATCCAGTCGGTCTCGGACAACGTGGTGATCCCCGAGTCCGCCGTCTCCGGTGGCGCGACTCCTTCCGCGAGCGTGCGGCAGTGCGTCTGCCCGCCGGGTGGGGTGACAGTGGACAACAGCAACGGCACCCACCGCGGCCGCGTGTACGTGTCGTTCAGCGACGCCAACGGTCTGCGGGTCGCCTACGACGACCCGGACCTCGCCGGCACCACGCCCAGCGGAACCTGGACGTACACCGCGATCAACGACGCGTCCAGCGGGTCGGCCTTCCAGGACGAGTGGAACTTCGCGCCGATCACGGTCGACCCAAACGGCACGGTCTACGTGATGTGGGCACACGCAGCCGCGTTCGCCTCGAGCACCGCCGGCGCCGGCGGCGTCCAGGAGTACTACGCCTACAGCAAAGACGGCGGGGCGACGTTCAGCACGCCGGTGCTGCTCTCCGCCGAGGACGGCACCGGCGGTTCGGGCGGGACCACGACGTTCCCGACCATGCATGTGGTTTCGCCCGGGGTCATCGACGCGGCCTGGTACGGCACCTCGAGCACCGGTGACCCAAACCAGGTCCCTTCGACCGCCACCTGGAACGTCTACTACGCCCGGGTCACCGCGGCGGACACGGCGACGCCGAGCGTCTCCGCGCCGGAAGTCGCCGTTGCCGACATGCACAACGGCTGCATCCAGACCGGCGGCGGTGCCTCCTGCTCCGACCGGAGCCTGCTGGACTTCTTCACCGTCACCGACGCCTCGGGCCAGCCGAACATCATCTACACCGCCGGCGATGTCACGAACGGCGCGAACCTGTACTTCACGAACCTGACCACCGTCCCGGCGAGCCTGCCGGAGGCGCCCGTCACCGTGCTCCTCGTCCTGGCCGGCGCGCTGATCGTCGGTGTGGTGTTCGTGCGCTCGGAGAGGAAGTCCCGCCGGCTACAGCCTCGGTGATTCCGCACGCCTGTCCGCCCCGAGCTCGGCCTGGGCTGCGGAGAGGGCGGCCGCGTCGAGGTCGTGTCAAACGGGCCGGGTTTCGAGCGACGCAAGGTCTCGGACGGCGTACTGGTGGTGTTCCCACTCCTCGTTGAGGATCACGTGAAGGCATTTCTGAACCGTGTGCGGTCCCGCCGGGTGACCCGGAGCTCCCGGGGGGAGGCAGACACGGTCGAGCTCCTCTGGTGTGACGGCCGCGATGGCCTGCTGCACTTCATCCATTCGGTCTCGGCGCACGGCGAGGACCTCGTCCAGTGACGGATTGGCGGCGGGATCTATCCCCCAACTGGAGGGATCCGTGAGCCAGGAGCCGGCCAACCCCCATGGGTGGTACGGGCGGTCGTTTCCCTTGACCATGCGCCGCAGCCAGCAGTCGGTGGCGAGGACGAGGTGGCGGAGCGTTTCGACGAAGCTCCACTCGTCGTCTACTCGGTCGAAGAGCAACCGCGGTGGCAGCGCTCGGGCACGAGCGACCGTTACCTGCCAAATGCCCTCGATCATGGCCCACGCCTCGGCCAAGCCGTCCGGATCCGTCGCCCGCAACCTCGCCCGCTCGGGGAACCGCCGTTCCAACTCGGCCATCACCAATGGGGCCACTTCGACGCCGTTCAACCGGAGCCCTTCGAGATCTCCTGAGATGTCGGCGCCGGAGAACCAGCCGTCCGTGATCTTCGCGCCCTCGAAGTTCGGAGCGTGTAGGCGGGCGTCAGAGAACTCGGCGTCCTCGATGCGAGCACCCGCCAACGACGGGCCCTTCTCGTATCCCACACGTCACCCCCATGGCAGCTTCCCCGACGTGGAGAGCATGACAGATGCCTGATAGCGCGTGGCCGAAAGAGGCGAGCACCGGTTCCTATCAGGAGCCCGCTGTGGCTCCACCGTTTCCGAAGGAGGGCGCATGCTGATCGCAATTCGACCCGCACAAAGGTTCACACACCGCGGGCGCGGTGGACCGTGACGAAGTCGAGTTGGCGCGCGTGAAGGTTCGCGCCGACCGCTGGCTGAGCCGCAGCGGACGAGGGCGGCGACGATCCATCCGCGCGGTCGTGGGACAACCACTGTCCGCAGCCCCGCCGCTGCCAGGTCGACGCACGGCTGCGCAGAACGGAACCGTCGCCCGTTGCGAACGTCTTGTCGACATGACACGGCGCCACACTCAGGCGCAATAATCGGTGAATGGCCAGCCGGACGAGCACCCATCGACGCGAAGCCATCTGGCGGTCCGAGCGCGAGGCCAGCCGCATCGACGCGGAGAATCCCGCCGCGCAGACCGAGCTCCGGGAATGGGGGGCCACCCTCGAAGATGGCCTCGACTGACAGTGCCCCGCGTCGCGGAGAGGTCTGGCTCGTTGCGCTGGGCGCCGGACGCCCTGGCGAGCCGGCCCCAGCTGGCTGGAGGCGAGTCAGCGGTTAGCCGGCAACTTGCTGCGGCCGGCCGTACAGGCTGGTCAGTAGCCCGTCGCGCCGTCGAGTCGTTCCCGTAGCAGATCCGCGTGCCCGTTGTGCCTGGCGTACTCCTCGATCATGTGGACATACACCCAGCGCACGTTCATCTCCACCTTGCGCTGGGTGTGGACGAAGACCTCGTCCAGGTCCCGGCCACTCGCAGCCTCGCGGGCAAGCTCGATCTCCCGTTTGAACGTGGCGAGGTCGTGTTCAGCGTCGGCCTCCTCGACGTGGTCGAACTCGCCGTCGGGGTCCGCTTCGCTGGAGTAGAGGAAATCGACATCCTGTCCGGCCACGCGGCGGCGAAACCATCCGCGTTCCACCTCCGCCATGTGGCGGACCAGCCCGAGCAGCGACAGGTTCGACGGGTCGACCGCGCGTTGCCGAAGCTGATCGGCATCAAGCCCGCTGCATTTGCCAAGCAGCGTGTCGCGGTGAAAATCCAGCCACCCTTCGAGCATCTCTCGTTCACCCGCGACGGGCGGTGGGTCGCGGCGGACGGTCTGCGGCGCGGTCCAAGTCATGCGCCCAAGCATGAGCGGCGCGCGCGGCGATTCGCAAGTTCAATTCCGACCCGACAGACCTAGGCGTCTCGGACCCGAACCCGGATCGCGGGCGGATCACGCTGTCCGCAGAGTGGGCCGGCCTCGTTGATTAAGGAATCACGGTGGGTGGGCCTCGCTTCGCTCTGCCAGGTCACTCGAGCCGCTCGATGCCGTCGTTGGGGTTGGGCGGCGCACGGCCCGGCGATGCCGCTGACGATGCGCTCCCCGGCGCCGCCGTGAACCTGGCTTGGCAGCCCGGAGGGAATGATCGATCATGATCGGGTGCGGGGTGCGGGGTGCGGGGTGCGGGGTGCGGGGTGCGGGGTGCGGGGTGCGGGGTGCGGGGTGCGGGGTGCGGGGTGCGGGGTGCGGGGTGCGGGGTGCGGGGTGCGGGGTGCGGGGTGCGGGGTGCGGCTG
>DATLTS010000040.1 GCA_035533475.1 Mycobacteriales bacterium
CCGCGGACCGAACAGCTCGAACCTCAACGTGGTCCCCGGGCAGACCGTGCCGAACTTCGTCACCGTGCCGGTTGCCTCCGACGGCACCATCACGATCTACAACAACGCCGGCAGCGTCGACGTCATCGCCGACCTCGAAGGCTGGTACAGCAGCTGAATGCCGACCGCCGACGTTGCTCGTCCTACCCCGTACGCTCGGCGGCCACCTCGGCGTCGGCAGCTTTGAGCAGCCCAGGGATCGCCGAACGGAACGGGAATTGTCCGGCCACACAGCATGCCGAATCGTCGATCAGGACCCGGCCCAAAGCTGGAGATCAGGCACACGGGCGCGGCAGAGTGATCCGGGTCTCCTGGTCGGGGTTCAGGACGCCTCGAGTCGAGATTCCAGGGCTTCGCGGGCGAGTTGGGACACGGTCTTGCCTTCCTTTGTGGCGAGAGCCTCGACCCGGCGCCGCAGCTCGCTAGGAAGCCGAAAGGCGATCGCCGGCGAGGGACCGCCCTCGGCCAGCGCGGGGCGACCCGGCTTGCGGGCCGCCGCGATCACCCGATCCGCGTAGGCCCGAGTGATCCGCCGGCCCTGCTGGTCCCGACGAACTTCTCGGTCGAGATCCACGTCCGGACCGAACGGGGTCTCGAGGCTCACCTTCGGAGGGGTCCGCTTGGGCATCTCAGTTGCCTCCTCGGAACGCGTGCGGCATCACATGGATGACGAGCAAGTTGCCACGATCGGTCACAACCGCGATGACCTCCAAGACCACGCCGCGATCGTCCGGTCCGACGTAGCGCCAGCCCGGCTCGCCACGATTCGTGGTCGCCGGCGAGGGCGTGCAGGTGGCCATGAGGTACCGGACATGAGCGCGCCCGATCTTGTGCCTCTTACTCGCGGTCGTGAACTCGATCCGCATGCGCTATTCTGTCAAACGAATCTGATTTCGTCAAACAGAATAATTAGCGCCGCCCCCCTAACGCATCTCCAGGTGCATTCTCCGGTCCAGATTGCTCCTTGAGATGCGTTGCTGTCAGTGCCGGTACGTACGGTCGCGGTATGTCGTCGAAGGGCAAGAGCTGGAGCAAGGCCATGGTCGCGTGCTCCGTGCCCGAGCACGCCGGCTCGCCGGTGCGGTTCGCTGGTCGCACTGGGAGGCCAGGGCACCGTCGACAGCGCTACACGTGCGTTCCGGCGCACGGTGATCGTCCGCGACCATTCCTCGCTCGACAGCGCCACCAGCGCCGTGGCGAGCGCATCCCGCCAGCCCGCCGCGCGCTCGGCCGCCCGGACATGACCGACATCGTCCGCCCGGCGCGCAGCGAGTCCGTCCAACGCGATCTGGCACTGGCCGGCTGAGGCGGTGGCCCGTTTCGCAGACCTGGATGAGTTCGGGCCGACTCTCGACGCTGCCGCCGAGCGCCTCGGGATCAGCCCCACCGCGGTCGAGAAGGACTACTGGGTCAGCGAAGTCCTCCGCGTGCTCGGCCGCGCTTTCGGCGGCGACTTCATCTTCAAAGGCGGTACCAGCCTTCCCAAGGCCTACCGGCTGGTGGAGCGCTTCTCGGAGGACATCGACCGATCAGCGCCGCCGATAGTCGAACCCCTCCGGCACACGGGATCCGGAGACGGAGTGTTTGCAGGTGTTGCACACCCGCTAGGTGCCGCTCTGCATCGGCTTCGAACAGTGTTCGAAAGCGCTCGTTCGCCTCTGGCGAGTTGACCGGTAGCACCGGCCGCCGGCTCATCTCCCTGCGGCCGGGATCCTCGGTGGAAGATCGCGCAGTGCGGCGGTTAACGGGCGCCCCCACAGCCGGACACGCCGTGCCGCGAACCGGCGATCTCGGGTTGGTTGTGCGCCGAACTTCAGATCACGTGAATCGTCACGTGACGGGCGTGACGGGCGAGAGCTCGAAGATCTTTCGCGTCTCCGGTCACGACCGTCCCCATCGGGTCAGCCGTCGCGACGACCAGGGCGTCTACCGCCGAGCCTCGGCGGGCCTTGGTGCGCAGCCTGGCGGCGCGGCGAGCGAGTTCGTCGGGGAGTTCCTCCACGACATCACAGGTTTTCAGCAGCCGGTTCGCGGCGGCGTCACGGCTGCCATCGCCGGTGAGGCACTCGATCAACACCGCGGAGGGCACCACGACCGGCCACAACCCCTCGTCGCGGAACGCGCCAATCAGGGCCACGCTGTCCCGGGAGCGCTTGGCCAGCCGGCGGACCCCGCCCGAGTCGAGCACCAGGCTCATCGGGGCGCGGTCAACTCGCCCGGGAGGTCCGACGGCCAGCGAGTTGCCGGGCGATCGCCTTGGCGTGGGCTTGTTCCTCGGCCGTCGGCGCGCCGACCTCAGCGACCAGATCGGCGAGGTAGGTATCGGTCTCGGCCAGCAAGTCCTGGCGACGAAGTTCGGCCCGCACCGCCGCCTGGAGCAGCTCGGAGGCATGTAGGTGACGTGACTTCACCTGTGCGTAGAGATCGTCCGGGAGGTACACCTGGAGACGTGGCATACGCCTGACTATACGCCTAATCGCCGGAGGCGGCGCGCCGGCCCGCAGCAGCCGTGCTCGCTGCCCCGGGCAGCGCCATCCCACGCCCGATCAGCGATTCTCGGGTGCACCCGGCTTCCGCGCTCCCGCTCGCCACCCGTCGCACCGGGATGCTGAGGGGCAAGATCATCTGTGTGGGCGTTTGCGCTGGTCAGCGGCCAGATCGAGTAATTGCACCCACGGGGCAGGCCTCGCCGCACCGGCACACCGTTGATCTCGGTCGTGCGCATGATGTCCATACCACCGACGCTAGACGGGCGCGCTGACGTTTCCGGCGCCGTCGACGCATGGATCCACGCGTCCCGTCCTGCGGTGGCCCCAGCGGCGCCACGCCCATGGTAGATGCGTGAACGTGACTCCGCGGTGGAGCGCTTGCGCTCCGACCTCTCCGGCCGGCGTCGTCAACGCTCAATCTCTTGCTGCGCTCGCGCGACCAAGTGCGCAGCCCCTCGAACGGCACTCCGTGCGCGGTGGGCCGACACGATGGTGATGCCGTAGTGGGCTTCGTCCTTGATGTCGATCAGACGCTGGAATGTCGCCGCCAGCTTCTTGCCGTCTGGCGCGGCCTGTCGTAACAGTTCCGCAGCCGTACGGTGGTCATCGCCGCTGTGAATTTGGCCAAGACGCGCAGCACAGAGCGCATCGGACGCTGCGATGCCGGCGAGGACGGCAAGGGCGGCCGCCACGCCAGGCATCTCGACGCGGTCCCTCTCGCTGAGCACGAGCTCGGCGACTTCGAGGTACGCCTCGGCTGATCGGAAGCGCACTCGAGCGTCGGCGCCTGAAGCGACTCGAACCCGCGACTGCCTAGCCATCGGCTGCCTCCGCCGATGACCAGAGGGAGATCGCCCGCGCCTTCACCAGATCGATGCCATCGCGCTCGATTTCGACGAACAGCTGGCGGTACTGCTCCGTCGGATGCCGCCATTCGTGGAACGACAGGTCGACGACTTGCAGGGCGTTACCCGTCCACGCCTCGACCGCGTCCCGCAATCGATCGACCTGAGATTCCCACTGCGTTGCGGCATCCAACTCCGTGCCAGGGGTCATGAACTGGCCTAGGGCATCTGCGATCTGTGTCCGCAGCCTCGGGCTGATCCGCGCCGGTTTCTTCTCGCCCGGGAAGGGCGGGTGCACGAGCAACAGGTCGACGTCGCTCGACCCGTCGCCAGCGCCGCGCGCGGCGGACCCAAAGACGGCGGCATACAGCGGGCGTGGGCGCCAACTCGACAACTCCTCGCGGAAACGCTTCCAGAGCTCCGTCCGGAGACCGGCCAGAATGACCGCGGCGTTCGCCGCAATGTGCTGGCGGTTCAGTTCGTGAACTTGGTTCCGACCCATGAGCGTCGCGCGGATAATGCCCTGCTCGACAAGACGCGCGAGGCTGCGTCGGATTCCGATTTCGGATCCCCGCGCAGCCTGCTCGGCGACCTGCCCGACAGTCATCGGCTTACCGGCGGCGGCGAGAACTGCCAGGACCGTGCCGTCGAGCGTCGGGGTGACGGCTCGTGTCGGATCCGTTAGGTCCATATCGGAAAGTATAGGTGGAAGTCTGATCGGACCAGCAAGGCCGTCGACGCCCGATCGCCGACAGGCGCGCAGTCGCTCGTCCATCGCCCTCAACTCGGCCGCACCGCGCAGCGACACCTCCCGGACGGGTCGGTTTGGGACACAAGGGCGGCCGTGGTCGACCCTCAGGATGGCGAACCCTTGTTGACCGTTGACCAGGGCTACCTGGCTCCCTACTACTTCATCCGCCAGTTCTACGAACGGGACTGTCGAAAGCCCGAGCCGATGTCCTTCCTTTTGACGTGGACGGAGCTGGACGGTCCGAGGATGTCGTCCGACCCAGCACAGTGGTTCGGCTCGATGAAGTCGGTCACCCAGGCGCTGGAGCGGGGAGCCGAGGGCTTCGCCGATCCGCTCTCATCGCCACCGCTACGAAGCAGGGCGATGAACCTTCACGGCCGTATGCCGGGCAAGCACCTCGAAGCCTTCGTCGCTGTGCAGCACCGCGAGATCATGTCGGATGGCAACGGCACCGATAAGGCAGTCGATCAGGCGACGTACGGTTTCCCCCCGCTGACGGCAGCGCCGGTACAGCACCGCCGCCCCTGGGTAGTCCGCCGGTTCGCAGGGCGCCATCCCGGCCCGACCCAACAAGCCGCGCAACTCGTGCAGGTGCTGGTCATCCCGCGCCCCGGCGAGCACCTCCATGACCACCGGATCGGTGATCATCATCCGGCCACCCAGAAGCCGGTCGACTTCCTCGCAGACCGCCGACCCGGTTCCGCGCAGAAACTCGACCCACGCCGAGGTGTCGATCAGAATCACGCGTCAGCGACCCGCGCGCTCCTGAGCTCAGCGAGGTCGCCGTCCCAACCAGATCCCTTCAGCCCACGCGCCTGCTCCACCGTCAACTCGGCGGCCAACTCGCGCAGCGCGAAGTTGACCGCCTCCCGCTTGCTGTGCAGCCCGTAACGACGCATGACCACTCGGCAAGCAGTGTCATCGATATCAATGTTGGTGCGTGCCATACACCAACTATACACAAAGGGCAGCCCGTGCACGAACGCCGGTTCGGTCCGGTCGGCGTGGAGGGGCTGGCCCGTCGCATAGCAGCAGTTCTCCGCTGTGCCGTCGTCGTGTCGCCCTGATGTCTTTCCCGCAAACGATGGCACTGCCACCCGAGCTGTCGGTGGCCAGTGCCGCCTCCACTGGGGTAACCAACCACCCAGCCCTCAGGCCCTCAGCTGTCTGCAAGCGTCCAGAACGCGGGATGTGCCGGTCACGCCAGGGTCATGATCAGAAGCTCTTCGGCTGGGTGGAAGCCGTGCCGCAGGTAGAACGGGATGGACCGCTGGCTGGGGCTCAGGACGACTCGCGCGAGCCGCTGCCGGTGCGACCACTGGAGCAGTTCGGCGAGCAGGGCCGCGCCGACCCCGTGATCTCGTCGCTCTGGCACCACGAACATGTTGGCCAGGTAGCCCCAGCGGCTCTGCGGCCGTCCGGGTGCGGGCATCCGGTCGAACAGCGCAAGGCTGACCATGCCGATGGGCCGGGTTGGCCCGACGGCGAGCCACCAGCGGCGCCGGTTCGTCTCCTCGTGGTGCCAGGCAGCGAACGCTGCGGGGAAGCCCTCGTCGGGGGACGGGCCGTGCAGCTCAGCCGCCCAGTGAGCGCGCAAGACGGCCAAGGCCGCCACGTCGTCCGGCCCGGTCAGGCGGATGTCGTAGTCCGGAGCCATGCTTGGCATCCTCGCCGACACCGCCACGGAACGCGAACGCGCCGGACGCCCGAAGCGAGAGGCGCTCGGGAGAGCCGGTGCTGATCGGTTGCGCGACGGCCCCACTTTGTGGGCGATCCCCGGCACGCCTGATGGCAAGAGTTGAACGGCTGCCGAACGGGGCCGTGGATGCCGGCTAGCTGCTCTTCGGCCTGGTGGACGGTGGCGAAGGCGCCGGCGGCACAACAGCGGGCTCCTGCTTCAGCGAGCGGACGTATTCGTCACGCTTCTCCTTGCTCGTGAACTTCACCGCCATTGGGTTCATGGACCCCCGGTCTTGAACCCGACAGCGGAGACCCCGGGCCGACGGAACCGGGGCGGTCAGACGGTCAGCCCGCGAAGGTCGTCGATTGTTTTCCGGCGACCATGGTCGGAGCCTTGCTTGGCGCGTCGCTGCGTCCCGCGACGTTTTGGAGCGGAACGTAGGCAGCACTCGGCTTGGCACCGTAGAGCTCGGCGTCCGCCTCGGCGAGTAGGTTCTCCAGCCCATGGCCGGCCTGGGCCTCGGCCAGTCCGCAGGTCCAGGCGATCGGCGAGCGTTCGCGTAGCCGCTGCATGATCACCAGCGCCGCCGTCCTGTCGGTGTCGGGGAGGACCAACGCGAACTCGTCCCCGCCGTGCCTGGCGACGATGTCGGCGTCTCGCAGCAGCGGCTGCCAGGCCCTGGCGAGCGAGGCCAGGATACGGTCGCCCGCCGCGTGCCCCTGCCGGTCGTTGATCAGCTTGAAGCCGTTGAGATCGACGACCACGACGGTGAGGGGACGCCCGTTGCGCTCCGCTTGGGCAAGGGCGTGCGTTGCGGCGGCGAAGAGCCCGTGACGGTTGAGCAAGCCGGTCAGCGGATCGGTCGTGGCGGCGTGCTGGAGGGCAGCAATTATCCTGCTCGTCACTTCGGCAATGGCTATAACCGTCAGGCTCAGCGGAACGCCCACCGCGAGGACCCCGGGAAAGGGATTGAGCGACAGCGCGATCGCATAGGTGCCGACGCAAACCAGTACGTACGCGTAGGTAATCCGGCGGGAGAAGAACAAAGCGCAGTACAAGACGATCCACACGTAGCCGATCGAGATGGCGGCGGCACCTGTGCCGCTAGAGGCGATCGCGACGACGAAGGTCACCGACCCGACACCGGTGATGAGTGTGAGGTGCCGGCACCAGCGCCAGGGAAGGAACCACACCATCAACCCCAGGGTGACCGCTGTCGTGGCAATCGCGAGGTAGGGCCCGAGCGGGACCCCAGGGCTCGGCCGGGCGGCCGCGACGAGTACGCCGCGCAGGCCAGCGACGAGCGCCATCGCGGCGAGCAGCCACACCTGCGGAGGGCGCCGCCCGCTCCGCAACCATCGCCCGCGGCGGTTTCCCTTCACTCCCGTGCCATCGGCTGGTTGAGGGTCGGACTGGATGGCTCACCAGGCAGTCCATGACCGGCCAGCGGCCGCAGGCCGGACGTCGCGTTCAGGGTAGGTGCCGCCGAGTCTCGGGTCATGCTCGCGCCACCCCCGGTTGACGGGCAAACCGATTGGTCGCTGTTCGGCTGGAGCGAAACGGACTCCCGGCTGATCACGGAGCCGATCGCCAAGGTGACCTTCGAGCTCGAGCCCATCGGCCCCTTAGTGCGGCTCACCGTCGCCCATGACGGCTTCGCCGGCGAGACCGGGATGTCCAAGGGAGTTCGCGGACAGTGCGTCACTCGATCCGCTGATGGCTCATGGCGGCTGGTTCTCGCCCGGCGAGCAGCCAGCCGACGGCTGCGGCGACGAGCGGCATGCCCACCAGGATCACCAGCAGGTTCCCGACGGGGACGTTTCCGAGCGCCGTGACGCCGCCGTTGAGGGAGTTGTTCCGGATCCAGCCGATGACGCCTATGTAGCCGGCGACCGTGCCGAGCAGGGCGCCGAGGAACGCGAGCGCGCCGGCGGTGGTGGCGGTCAGGGTGCGCCGCGTCCGGCTGCTGGCACCGGTCGCGGCGAGCGTGCGTAGGTCGGCTGCGGTCTCGCTGCGGATCAGGCCGACACTCATGGCGAGGATGGCGAGGGCCAAGGCGACGCCGAACGCGGTCGCCCAGTTGATGACTTCCGCCGAGGTGGGCTGGTCGCTCCGGGTCTCGATGACCATCCCAGTCGCTGCCGCCTCCAGTCGCGCGCTCTGGATTTGCGAGGCATCCAGAGGCCGCGCCGTCTGGATGAGCCAGCCCGATGTCTGGGTCTGAAGGCCGAGCTGGTGGACGGCGTGCTCGGTGATCACGGTGTTGGGCGCCGAGGTGCCGGACGGCAGGGCGCCGACCTGGAGGATTACGGGGTTGGCGAGGCAGTCGCTCTCGGGGCAGGGGAACGCTTGCGCCCCCGTCCCCGCGCCCGGCCCCTGGCCCGGCCCCTGTGCCGGCGGCCCGCGTCCGGGATCGACGAGGACTTTCCGTCCCACGATGCCGTAGATGAGCTGCATGTCGGAGAGGGTGGATATCCCGGGGCGCATGGTGAGGATGTCGGCGGTGGGATCGACCTGGGAGGCATTGACCCCGAAGGCGCGGAGCAGCGAAGGCGTGGCGACGTAGATCGACCCGTTCCAGTTGCGGCCCTGAGCCGCGTGCTCGAGCGATGCGATCGTCGAGTCCAGCTCCACGACGTCACGAGCTCCGAGCGAGGAGGCGATGGCCTGCGCGCTGGTGTTCATGGCTTGCAGGCGGCTCGCCGTCACGGTGCTGCCGACACCTGGGGGCGTGTAGCCGGGACCGTTGGGGGTGTAGACGACGAGCTGGTTCGACGCCAGGTTCGGCCCCACGTAGTCGAGGACGTTCGCGTAGCGTGCCGCGGCGACGATGGCGATGATGACGGCGATCAGCACGCTGAGGCTGATCGCAGCGAGGGCGGAGCCGGAGCGAGCCCGGTAGCGGGCCAGGTCACGCAGCGCGAGGCGCATCGCGATCGGGCTGCGCCCGCCCAGCCTGGCGAGCGCGGACAGGCAGAACGGGGAGAGCAGGATCACCCCCGGGACGAGGGCGACCAGACCGAGGGCGAGCTCGGGCAGGTGTCCTTGGGCACTGCTGCCCGAGTACCCCAACAAGACGAAGGCGACAACGAGGAACCCGATGCCGGGCACGGCCGAGCGATGAACGGGTGTCGGCGGAGCCGGCCTTCCGGAGAGGGCCGCGACTACGGGAACTTTCGTGATCGAGCGGGCCGGGCGCGAGGCCGCGAAGTACGTCGCGACGACGGCGAGTACCAGGGCGAGGGCGATGACGAGCCAGGGCAGTGCGAACACCCGGATCAGGTGGTGGGCGCTTGTCTCGAGGATCGGTCGGTAGGCGAGCCAGGCGGCGAAGCCGACGACGGCCCCGACCAGCGCCCCGACCACGCCGACCACGGCGCCGTTCGCCCGCACGACGAGACCCACGTGTCTGTCCGTGGCGCCGAGCGATTCGAGCATCCCGAGCGAGCGCAACCGGCGCTGCGCCAGGACGGTGAAGCCGCCCGTCGCCACCAGCGCGATCAGGAGCATGCCGAGCGTCAGCCCGGCGATGGGGATCGTCTGGGGGTTGAGCGGGTTGCTCTGCGCCACCGACGCGGGGGTCGCAACGTTCGGGCCGAGGGATCGAGCGGGCACCCCGGGAGCGTCGAAGAGCACGGTGACCTCGGTGGGTGCCGTGACCTGGCCGGGCGTCACGAGGGCGAACTCGCTCAGCAGGCTCTGCGGGTTCTCGACGATGCCGACGACCCGCCGGCCCGTGCCGCCCTGCCGCCAGACGTCACCAACCTTCGAACCGAAGGTCGAGGCCACCCCGTCGGTGAGGGCTACCTGATCGCGTCCCGTCGGATAGTGACCGGAGACCAGGGAGAGCATCGGCCGTCCGAAGGGCCCGTCCGGGTTCTGGGCGCGCAGCTGGTAGGTGTCGATCGAGCCGGGGATGGCCCTGATCTGGTTCTCGATGACGTCGACCCGGCCGAACCGCTGCTGTAGTGCGGCGATCTCGGCGGCGAGATGCGGGTCGGCGCCGGGGAAGGTGGCCCGGTCCTGGGCGGTGCCGAACCCCGCGTTGGCCGGGGGCGGGGTGTTCGTGGCTACCGCCGCCCCGACGATGGTGGCGGCCACCGCCATGACGATGAGCCCAAGGACGAGGAGCTGCTGACGCCACTCGCGTCGGAACAGCCGCCAGGCCCATCGGAGCATGGCGCGCCGCGCAGGAGTCCCGCCGCCACTCGCGCGCTCCTGGCCGCCAGGCCGCTTGAGGAGGGCGACGCTCACAGCGGTGGGGCCGGCTGAAGGAGCGATTCGGGGCCCGGGGGCGGCGCCGTCTGGTCGACGACGCGTCCGTCCCGGAGGAACACCACGCGGTCAGCCCAGGACGCGAGCTGCGCATCGTGGGTCACGACGACCGCGGCAACACCGCGTTTGCAGGCGGCGAGGATGAGGCGCATCACGCCTTCGCTGTTCACCGAGTCGAGGGCGCCTGACGGCTCGTCAGCAAGGAGCAGGTGCCGCTCGCCGACGACGGCGCGGGCGATCGCGACTCGCTGCCGCTCGCCACCGGACAGCTCGTCCGGATAGCGCGTGGCAGCTTCCGAAAGACCGAGTCCCTCGAGCGCAGTCATCCCCGCGATCCGGGCCTTTCGCGCCGAGATCCCGTCGAGTTCCAGCGGAAGGGAGACGTTCTCCATCGCGGTCAGGCCGGCCAGCAGGTTGAAGTCCTGAAACACGTAACCAATCGACCGCCGTCGCAGCCGGGCCTTGGCGTTGCGGGACATCGTCGACAGCGCCGTACCACCGACCAGGACCTCGCCGCTTGTCGCCGCTTCCAGACTGCCGGCGATGGTCAGCAGGGTGCTCTTGCCCGATCCGCTCGGACCCATCACCGCCACGAGCGCACCGGCGTCCACGGAGAGGTCAACGTTTCGGAGGGCGTGCACCTGGGTCGCCCCCTCCCCGTAGGACTTGGAGACCTGCTGGATTTCGAGGTAGCTCATCGACGCACCCCTATCCGGCGGCGCAGCCGGGGCATCGTCGCGGGAGCCGGCGGTTCGACGCTTGCGCGCTTCAGGCGGCCGCCGGTCGCGTCGAGCCACCGGACGACGGCGTCCAGCCGGAACAGCTCGGCGTCAGCCACCAGGGCGAAGCTCAGATCGAAGTCGGCCTCGTCTTCCTTGAGCCGCGTCCATTGCTGCATGAGCTCGACCAGATACCGCCGGTGGAGCTGGATGACGTCCTGCACGTCGACGGCGGGGACGCGGAGGGCCGACAGCACCTTGATCACGAGTTCGTCACGCGGCGGGGCCGTCATGTCCGCAGGCGTGGTCAGCCAGGTGGCCAGTTCGTGCTCACCGGTCGAGGTGATCCGGAAGACGTTCTGTGGGCCGTCCTTGGCCGCCTCGTCGGATTCGACCAGGCCGTCGCGTTCGAGCCGGTCCAGCGTCGTGTACACCTGGCCGACGTTCAACGGCCAGATGTCACCGGTGCTCGCCTCGAACTCCTGACGCAGCTGGAGACCGTACTTGGGGCCCTCGCTCAATAGTGCGAGTAGGGCATGTCGAACGCTCACCGTGGTAGGTCCACTAGGATCATACGCGGTATAGTACTCAGTGAAGCCGCCGGGCGCAACCCGGAGCCGCAATCGATCGCCGCGGAGTTTGCACACCCCGCCGGCCGCAGACGTTTCCCCCGACCGGCGGCTAGCGCTGCAGCGGAGCGGCTGGTGGCCGGAACTTGCGGTCCGCCTCGATCGGGCTCTTGAGCCCGATCGGATCTTCGATGATCGCGTACCGCGCCCCCCAGAAGGCGTCGTACGGAACCTGCCGGCCTCGGTAGCCTGCGCCGGGCGCGGCTAGTCGAGCTGGGCGGCAAAGGCCTCTGCCGCCGCTACGCCCAGGACGGCAAAGCGCACCTCCGCCACCTGGGTGGACGCGTCGCGAACCGTGGCGACCGCGATCCGGGCGGCGTCCCCGATCGGCCAGCCGTAAGCGCCGGCGGACACCGCGGGGAACGCGACGCTTACCGCTCCGATCTCGTCGGCGACCCGAAGCGACTCGCGGTAACAGGAGACCAATAGCGCCGTGCGGTCCTCGGTCACCGAGTACACCGGCCCAACGGTGTGGATGACCCATCGGGCCGGCAGTCCGCCGGCCGTGGTCGCCACCGCCCGACCGGCGGGTAGCCCGTCGGGCAGCCGGGTCCGGCGCAGTTCCCGGCAGGCGGCGAGGATTTCCGGGCCGCCGCGGCGGTGGATCGCCCCGTCCACCCCGCCCCCGCCGAGCAGGCTCGAGTTGGCGGCGTTGACGACCGCGTCGACCGGCTGCTCGGTGATGTCGCCGCGGACCAGGAGCAGGCGCACCGCCGCTACCGCAGCCGGATCCGGAGCCGTCGGTTGGCCTTGCCCTTGTTCTCCACCTTCACCACCTCGATCGCGCCCACCGAACGGGTGGAGGCGACGTGCGTGCCCCCATCGGCCTGGGTGTCCAGGCCGACGATGTCGACGATCCGCACCTCGGTGAGGTCCGGCGGCAACAGGTTGGTCGCGGTCCGGATGATGTCCGGGATGCGCATCGCCTCCTCCCGGGGGAGAACGGCGACGGTGATCGCCCGGTCGGCCTCGATCTCCCGGGCGCAAGACGCCTCGATCACGGCGGCGAACCCGGCCGGGATCTCCGGCAGGTCGAAGTCCATCCGGGCGAGCAGCCGTTCCATGTTGCCGCCGGTGACCAGCGCCCCGAAATCGCGGAAGACCACGCCGGCGAGCAGGTGCAACGCGGAGTGGGTGCGCATCAGCGCGGTCCGCCGCTCGTCCTCGACGGCACCGCGGACCGTGCTGCCGACCGGCGGCAGCGGGTCCTGCTCGGCGGGGAGCAGGAGCAGGTCGTCGCCGCGGCGGACCCCGACGATCCGGGTCTGGCCGCCGCCCCAGAGCAACGTCCCGTGATCCGGCGGCTGGCCACCGCCACCGGGATAGAACGCCGAGCGGTCGAGGACGATGCCGTCGGCGGTCGCGTCGAGCACGGTCGCGTCCCACTCCCGGACCGTCGCGTCGGCCAGCTCGAGCCGGTGGGTTCGACCGTGGGTGTCACTTGCCATCGGTTCAGGTTCGCATGCCGGCGGGGCGATAGGCTCGCCGGCCATGACCGACCGGCACCTCGCAATCCTCCGCGGCGGCTCCCGCGACGGGGACAGCACGACGCTCGCCACCGGCGTCGAGCGCCTCTACGCCGGCTCCGACGCGCCCGGCCTGGTTGACGTCTACGAGCCGACCGGCGAGACGGCGTCCGCGCCCGGCAACCCCGAGCCGGGACGGGTCTACGTATTCGTCGGGCAGGAACCGATCGGCGAGCTGGCCCCCGACATGCTGCACTTGCCGCCGCCGGGCGGCTGAGGGATCAGCGGCGTCCGGGCCAGCGCAGCCGGATGACGCCACCGCCGGTCGCGCGCAGCTTCGGCCGCTGATCGACGAAGTAGACCAGGATCGCGACCATGCTGGCGATCCCGAAGATCGAGAGCACCCCGGCCCAGCCGATCGCGGCGAGCAGCGCGGCCGCGCCGAGGATCCCCATCCAAAGACCTTTGGTGCCGCGGCCGACCACCACGTAGGCGGCGGGGGCCCGGATTCCGGAGTCGACGAACGCGACGAGCGCGCCCACGAAGATCGCCAGGTCGACGACGAAGAACACGTAGCCGATCGCGGACAGGTGGCTGGCCCCGAATGCGATCACTCCGACCGACCCGGCCCGGCGATCGCGTCGAGCTCGGCGAGTTCGGGTGGGGTGGGCTCCCACTCGGCGGCCGCGACGTTGGCCCGCACCTGCTCCGGCGTGGTCGCCCCGGCGATCACCGAGGCCACCGCGGGCTGCGCGGCCAGCCCGCCGATCGCCAGCTCGAGCAGGCTGCGCCCGGAGGACTCGGCGTATTTCTCCAGCGCCTCGACGATGTCGAACTTCGCCTCGCCGATCCCCTCGACGCGGCCGTGTAGCCGGGTCCCGGCCGGCGCTGGAGCCCCCCGGCGATATTTGCCGGTAAGCAGGCCGCCGGCCAGCGGGAAGAACGGCAGCAGGCCGACCCCGTGCGCCCGGCAGGCCGGTACGACCTCCACCTCGACCGCGCGCTCGAGCAGACTGTACTCGTTCTGCGCGCTGACGAATCGGGTGCTCCCGCGGGTCCGGGCGATCCATTCGGCGTCGGCGATCTGCCAGCCGGCGAAGTTCGACGAGCCGAGATAGCGGACCTTGCCCTCGGTGACCAGCTCGTCGAGCGCAGCGAGGGTCTCGGCGATCGGGGTCCGCGGGTCCGGCTGGTGCATCTGGTAAAGGTCGATGTAGTCGGTGCGCAGCCTGCGCAGCGAGGACTCGACGGCCCGCCGGATGTAGCGGCGGGAGCCACGCGCCTCGTGCTCCGGCGCGATCCGACCGCCCATGCTCATCCCGAACTTGGTGGCCAGCACTATCTCGTCGCGGCGCTCGGCCAGCACCTCGCCGAGCAGGGCCTCGGACTCCCCGTAGATGTCAGCGGTGTCGAACAGCGTGACGCCGGCGTCCAGCGCCGCGTGGACGACGCTTCGGGTGTCCTCGAGGCCGAGCCGGCGACCGAAGTTGTTGCAGCCGAGGCCGGAGACGGAAACGGTGAGGCCGCTGCTGCCGAGCTGGCGGTAGCGCATCTCGCTCACCAGCCCAGCCTACGAGCCGGGGCCGTCCGGTGCGCGTCCAGCACGCCGTCCAGCGCCGATCGCCGGCGGAGGACGGCGTCGAAGCTCGTGGCTGTGAGACCGGTCAGATCGGCACGATCTCGAGTAACCCGTCGAGCCCCCGGAGGTCAGCTGCGTTGCGGGTGTAAAGCCGAGCCTCGTGGGCGTGGGCCGTCGCGGCGATGAGCAGATCCATGATGCGCCCCCGCGGGTTCCGGCCGGCCTTCGCGACGGTTGCCGCGAGGTGACCGTAGCTGCGGGCCACTCGCTCGTCGACGGGCAATGGGTCGAACAGCCGCTCGATGAGCGCGACCCGGCGCAGACGCTCCGCGCGCACGTCATCCGGGCCGGCCACCAACACACCGAAGTGCAACTCGGCCAGCGAGACGATGCTGATCGCGAGCTCGTCGTCGAGCGCCGGCAGGGCCGAAGCAACCAGCACGCTGGTATCGAGGATCGCTCTCACTCGCCGGCCCAGGGATCCCGAGGCGTGTCGTTGAGCAATCGACGATCACGACCCCAGTCGGCGTCTTCCGGGCCGCCGAACAGCTCGGCGATGTCCGGGAAGTGCCGCCACTGGTGGCGCTCGGCAGCCACCAGCCGAGCCGCCACTCGCCCACTCACGGTTACCGTCACGACTTCCCCGGCTTGCGCGCGACGGACAAGTTCGCTCGCCCGCTGGCGAAGTTCGCGTAACCCGACGTCCATGCCACCGGACGGTAGCACATGTGCTATTTCGGTTGAGCGAGCCTCAGCCGATCCGGCCGCGATGAAAAGTCTGGCCCCCGGGACAACGGTCCCGGGGGCCAGACCTGGTGAGGCTTAGCCGATCTGGCCAGCCGCGCTCTCGGTCGCCTCGACCGTGGCCTGCACGGTCTTCTCGGCCGACGTGCGGGCCGCCTTGGCCTTGGTCGTCGCCGACTTGCGCTGCACGCCGGCCTTGCGGGTGGCCGGCTGGCGGCGGATCTGGCCGACGACACCGCGGCCGCGGGTGGCCAGCTCGTCGTAGAGCTCGCTGGTCCGCCCGGCCAGGTCGGTGGCCCGGCTGCGCAGCGTTCCGACCTGGGTCTTCACGGTTTCGACCTGGGTCTTCACGGTCTCGACCTGGAACGCGAAGGCGGTCGCGGGGGTGCGGTAGTTCTTCGGCAGGCCCTTCGCCTGCGCCCGCAGGACGTTGACCCGGGCCTGGAGCTGCTCCTGAAGCTCGACCGGGAACTTCGCCACGGTGGTCGGCAGCTCACGGAGCTTCTCGACCGCGAGGTCGCCGGCACCGGCGAGGACGTAGAGCGGGGCGGTGGGGGTGCGGGTGGGCATGGGGTCTCCTTTGGTGACTGGTGAGGGGGGCTAGGGGGTGGGTTCGGGGGTTCCTTCGTTCTCGCCACGGAAGGACGCGTAGATCTCGAGCAACACCTGCTTCTGCCGCTCGCTGATCGTGTGGTCGCCGAGGATCGCCGCCGGAACCTCGCTGTCCGAAGGCCGTTCCTCGAGGATCCCGGCCTGGACGTAGAGGGCTTCCGCGGAAATCCGCAGCGCCTTCGCGATCTGCTGGAGAATCTCGGCGCTCGGCCGGCGCAGTCCCCGCTCGATCTGGGACAGGTACGGGTTCGAGACGCCGGCGAGCCGGGCCAGCTGGCGAAGCGAGATCTCCGCCATCTTGCGCTGGTCTCGGATGTACTCACCGAGATCCCGGACGTTCAGTGTGGCCACGGATCGAACATAGACCAGGATGCTAACTATTGCAAGCGGTCAGCTAGCACGACCGCCGACCGTGAGTGTGCAATTTCCGACGTCTTTCGGCGGGGTTCGAGCGTGACCGCTGTCGGAAATTGCACACTCGTCCCGCCGTCGCCGCCGTCGAACCCGGATCAGCCAGCTCTAGGCATCAGGATGCTCAGGAGAGCACGCAGCGGATCTCCCCGACGACGTCCCCGTGGCCGAGCACCGGGGCGGTGGCCAGCCGGTCGAGTACCGCACCGCTGGCCCCGATCGCGCGCAACCCGGCGACCAGGGCCGGCGCCGCGGCGCGGTTCGCACCGTCCTCGATCTTGACCGCGACCGAGGCGCCACCGGGTAGCGCGGCGGCGAACACCCCCTCCGCGCCGTCCTTGGCGACCAGCCCGGGGAGCTCGCGGATGAGCTCGGTCACCACCCGGCCACTACCTCCGACCAGCTCGGGATGCGCGCGCATCGCCGCAGCAACCCGCCCCGGCGCGCTCTCCACCGCGGCGGTGGCCAGCCCGGCGAACGCCCGGGCCAGCGCGGTGAGGGACAGCCGGTAGAGCGGCGCCCCGCAGCCGTCCATCGCCGGCGGTCCGGCGGCGACTCCGGCGAGCCGCTCGATCGCGGCGCGGACCGCCTGCTGTACCGGATGAGCGGGGTCGCGGTAGCCACTGGTCGGTCGGCCGGCCGCGACGGCGGTCGCGAGCATCGCCGCGTGTTTGCCCGAGCAGTTCTGATATATCGGCGCCGGGGCTCCACCGGCGCGGAGCAGCGCCCAGGCCGCTGCTTCGTCGAGCGGCAGCCCGGGCACGTTGTCGAGGTCGGCCTCGGTTAAGCCGGCCGAGACGAGCAGATCGCGGACCACCGCGACGTGTCGGGGTTCGCCGGAATGGCTGGCCGCCGCGATGGCGAGAAACTCCGCCCGGTAGCCGGGGGTCTCCGCGAGCCCGGCCTCGAGCAGCCCGACCGTCTGGAGCGGCTTGTTCGCCGAGCGCGGGAAGATCGCACTGGTGACATCGCCGATCGCGAGGGCGACGTCGCCCGCCGGGCCGAGCGCGACCAGCGAACCGTGATGGCGACTCTCGACGACTCCGGAGCGGACGACCTCGGCGAGGACGGGGAGCACCCGGCCTACTGCTCGCCCGCGTCCGTCGGCAGCAGGTTGGCCACGTCGGCCTCGCCGTCTCGGTAGCGACGGGCGATCTCGGACGCGCAGTTGTCGGCGATCACCTGCACCGTGTGCCGGGTCTCCGATACGACCCGCTCCTCATGCGCGAACGTCTCGAGGGCCTGCCGCAATTCTTCGTCGCTACGAGCGCTCACGTCGGACAGGTCCACGTCGGCGACCAGCGCCTCGACGTGCCGGCGATGCGCATCGGCCCGCGACGGCTCGGCGGTGATGTAGCGACCGAGCCCGCGGGCCGCCGGACGGTCCTCGTCGGCGAGGATCTGCGCCAGGTCGTCGACAACACTGGCGGACCCGTCCCCGGTGCGGCGGCGGAGTTCGGCGTTAAGGATGTCGATCCGGCCTTGGAGCAGTCGGCGGGTATACGACAGATCGACCTCCTCCTGGACCGCCTCGTCGCGGCGGCTGCGGACCTCCTCGAGGGACAGTCCCTTCAGCTGGTCGAGGAAACCGGGATCGAGCACCCGGTCGATCCGTCGGTTGCCCTGGCCTGTGGTCTCGCTGGTCACCCCTGCTCGCCTCCCGCGGCTGCGGCCGCCTCTCCGGCGGCGACCCGGCGCGCTCCGCGCCGATCCGTCACGCCCAGCATCGCTCGCGCCTCGACCGTCGACAACGGCGGCCGCTGGGCGAGCCCGGCCAGACTAGCCGCCCGCTCGACGAGTTGCGTGTTGTCGCGCACAGCCACCCCGGGCGCGAAGCTCAGCGTGTCCTCGCAGCCGACCCGCAGGTGGCCGCCGGCGGCGAGCGCGGCGAAGGCGACCGGCAGGGCGGTCCGACCGACCCCGGTCGCCGAGAACGTCGCCCCGGCCGGCAGGGCGCTGGCAGCGGCGATCAGCGCGGCCGCCGTCCCCGGCATCCCCCCGGGCACCCCCATCACGAGGTCGGCGTGCACGTGGCCACCGGATGGCGGCCCGAAACGGTCGAGCAGCCGGAGCATTGCGTCGATCTGGCCGAGGTCGAAGATCTCGAACTCGGGCACGATGCCGCGCTCCTGCATCCGCCGGTAGAGCTCCACCATGAACGGCCAGCGGTTGAGGAACACCCCGTCGCCGAAGTTCACGGTCCCGCAACTGAGCGAGGCGGAGTCGGGGTCGGCGTCGAGGACGAGGAGGCGGGCCGCCTCCGGATCGCCGACCGCGCCGCCGGTGGAGAGCTGGACGACGAGATCGGTGCTCTCCCGCAACGCGACCACCGCCGCCCGGGCCCGCCCTACGTCAAGGGTCGGCTCGGCCGCGTCGTCGCGCAGGTGCACGTGGATCACGCTCGCCCCGGCCCGCTCGCAGGCGAGCGCGGCATCGACGAGCTCCTCCAGCGTGACCGGAAGGGGCGGAAAGTCGGATTTTGCGGTTTCCGCGCCGGTTGGGGCGACCGTGAGCAGGGTGCCGCCCGCCATGTCGGAGGGACCCGGAGCCATATCGAGCATCGTGTCACGCCGCCACCCGGTGGCGCGGCGGAATTAGTTCGGCTGGGCCGGCTCTGATGGGCCGGATGGCTCAACGTCCGGCCCGCTCCTGCCGATGCCTGAACGTATCCATCGGACCGGCCGCGATGGCATTGGGAGGTCGCGCATGCTCAAAGGCGACCTGACGACGACCCCGCTCGTCCCCCTCCTCCGGTCGCTCGCCGACGACATCGCGACGGGCTGCCTGCACGTGTTCGACAGCGAGGGCGACGAGGCCCTGGTCTACGTCAAGAACGGCCTGATCTACTCGGTGTCGGTTCCGGGTCGGCGGCCCCAGCTTGGTTCCCGGCTGGTCTCCTCCGGGGCGCTGGCGCCGGAGGCGCTGGCCGAGGCTCTCGAGGCCCAGCGGACCGAACTTCAGGGCTGGCGGCTCGGTGAGCTGCTCGTACACCTCAGCTACGTCGACCAGCCGGTGGTGGAGGACTTCGTCAACGAGCAGGTCCACGAGGCGATGTGGGATCTGCTGCGCTGGCAGGAGGGCAGCTGGAAGTTCCGCAAGAACGAGCGGACCCGCGAGGACGTCGCCTCGCCGGTCGCGATCGACGACCTCGTCACCGTCCTGCGCGAACGGCAGGACCGCTGGGAGGAGATCGCCGCGGTCGTGCACGGACCGACCGCGGTCCCCACCCTGTCCGCCCGCGGCAACACCCAGCCGGAACTCACCCTGGACCCCGACGCCTGGTCGCTGCTGTGCAAGGTCGACGGCGAGCGTTCGGTGGCGGAACTGGCCCGCGAGTGCGGCTACACCCTGTTCGAGGTCGGTCGCGTTCTCGTCAACCTGGTCGCCTCCGGGCTGGTCGACGTCGAGGACGACCTGACCGACGAGTCCCCGCCACCCGTCCCAGTCGATCGGGTGGACCTGGTCGGCCGGATGACCTCCGCGCTGACCGGACTCTTCGAGCCCGAGCCCGAGTTCGACGAGCCGGTCGACGACACCGCGCCGGCCCTGGCCCGGCTGGTCACCGCCGTGACCACTGGCGAGCGAGCGGCCGAGCTGCCCAGCGTCGTCGCGATCAACCAGAAGTCGGCGTCGTTCGCCGACGCGATCTCCCGGGTGTCCACCGCGCTGTCCGACCTGCTCGGTCCACAGTCCGCGATCGAGGATCCGTACGAGGTGCCGGCGGAGTTGCGCCGACGTTCACCGCGGGTAGCCACCGCGGTTCGCGTCGTCGTGGACCCGGAGCGGGAGCGCCGGGACCGGATCCGCGCCGCCGCGTCGGCGGAGCTCGCGGCCGCCCATGCGATGGCCGAGGCGGCGCACCGGGAGGCACGTGAGCCGGAGGCTCAGGTCGCCGATGTCGTCGATCTAGACGTGGTGCGCCGCGAGTCCGCCGCCCGGGAACAGGCCGCCGCTCAGCGGGCTGCCGAGGAAGCCGAAGACGAACGGCTCGCGGAGGAGGCGGCCCGGCTCGCCGCCGAGCAGGAGACCGCCCGTCTCGCGGCTGAGTACGAAGCCGCGGAAGCCGACGCATGGACGGAATACTGGATTCGGGAGGCCGAGGAGCAGGCCGCGCGCGAGGCCGCGGAGGCCGCCGCCCGGGAAGCCGCCGCCCGGCTCGCCGCCGAGACCGACGCGTGGACCGAGTACTGGATGCGGGAGGCCCAGGAGCAGGCCGCGCGCGAGGCCGCGGAGGCCGCCGCCCGGGAAGCCGCCGACCGGCTCGCCGCGGAGACCGACGCGTGGACCGAGTACTGGATTCGGGAGGCCCAGGAGCAGAACCGCCTCGCCGCCGAAGAGCAGGCCCGGGCCGACGCGGAACTCGCCGAGGAAGCCGCCCGCGCCGCCGCCGAAGAGCAAGCCCGGGCCGAGGCCGAAGCCGAAGCGGCCGAAGCGACCGAGCGGGCCGAGCTCCAGGCCCTGGCCGACCTCGAGCACGACCTGGCGAACCCCGCCCGGACGGTGGCCTCCGCAGAAGTCTTCGCCGAGTTCTCCGCAGCGCTCGCGTCGATCACCGAACCCGAGGCGACGACCCTGGTGGCCGACCCGGAACCGGAACTGGAGCCGGAGCCGGAGCGCGGCCCCGTCCGATCCGAGCTCGCCGACACGGCCGCCCTGCTGCGCGAGCTTTCGTCGCTGGGCCTCGAGGACGCCCCGCCACCGCCACCGGTCCGGCCCAGCTCCCCCGGGCATCCGCGTCCCTCCGCCCAGCCCTCGGCCGCGGACAAGAAGACCAAGAAACGCGGCTTCTTCAGCCGTTAGTCCCGAGCCGAAGGCCGCGGGACTCCGTCGTCGACGTCACGGCTCTGGTCACGCTGAACCAGCCGGGCCTCGACGAGCGCACCGGCACGTTCCCGAGACACTGATGGGCGGGGTCGGCGCAGGCCTTCGACGAGTCGCGGGCATCTGACGAACCACAGCGTTATGCAGCAGCCACCTGTTGGCGGCATCTCTACCTGGACACGATCTCATGATCAACGGCAGCGATCATTCGTCACCGTTCCTCTCGTATGCGCCGATCTCGGTCCTCATCCTGGTGGCGCGGAGAGGACCTGATCTTCACCGAGACCGGCCGACCCATCGTCACGCAGCGATGCCGGCTCATGTGCAGATAACGAGGTCCCTAACACCACCCTGGATTCGACCACGCGGGACGCCTAGACATGTGCGTCCGTACCGAGCTGCCGGTCGCGTAGGCGGTCCGCCCCGCACGCGAGTCGGAGCTGCCGCAGGTCGAGGGCCTGCTCGACACGATCACACGACGTTGTGTCGTTCCGGCGACCTCCGCGCTGGACAAGAACTACGACTCGCAGGGCATCCACGACTAGCTGATCGGCCGTGGCATCCGCCCGGTGATCGCCCTCATCAAGACGGCTCGGGTGCTCCGGGGCGAGCACAGGCCGCCGACCTGCGAGCACGGGACGTGGACTTTCGCCGGGGCCGACGAGACGCGGGGTGCGAGGCAGTGGCGCTGCCCCACCCGCGAGTGCGCGCCCGCGTCGCGGTGGATCAAGTACGACCGGCTGCACCCGCCGATCCCACACGGCAGCGCCCGGTGGAAGGCGCTCGACCGGGGCCGCATCGCCGTCGAGCGGTGCTTCGGCCGACTCAAGAACGAGCGCGGCCTCACCCCGCTACGAGTCCGCACCCTGGATCGGGTCAGCCTGCACGCCGACCTCACCATCTTGGCCGCGCTCGGCACCGCCCTGCTCGATACCGGGCAGGCGGCCCTGGCGGCTTAGTGTGGCCGCCCGAGCGGTCCGGAGGCCTTACCCCGGTAGGGTCTCTTCACGGCGTAGGCCGTGCCTGCGAGACCAATTCCCCGATGCTCGGGCTGGTGGGGAGCCATGCTCAGGACTACCGAGCCCTGGTCAAGTGGCTCAGGTCACAGGGATGGCGGGTCGATGAGGAACGGGCGGGTATCCAATGGCGTACTGCCCTTGTCCAGGTAAGCATAAGGGGACGGTCCACAGGACTCCCAGCAATCCGCGGTATTGGCGGGAACGCCGGGCAGAGTTCGCGCGAAAGTGCAAAGGAAGGTAACCGATGGAACATATGTTCGAAGTCGAGATGAACCTTCGGGTCTTCGGGCCGAATCGCGCCAAGAACTTCGACGCTGTCACTGACGCCTACTACACCGTAGAGCAGGGTGATGCTCGCCTACTGGACTGCGCCTGGGACTACGCCGAGTGTGACGACAGCGGCGAGGTAGATGTGCAGATCACCGTTACCGGCAGCGATGAGAAGGATGCCTACGCCAAGGCCAGCACAGCGGTTCGCACCGCGATCCACGCTACGGGAGGCCTCACACCCGGATGGGAAGACATAGCCGACCGCGATGTGTCCGCCTACCGTGTCACTCGCGTCGAGGTTGAACTGATTCCTGCCTGAACCCCACCAGCCGAACCCCGCCCAGGTCCAGGTAACCGGTTCGTATCGCGGGAGCCTATAAAGCTATCGGTGTCGTACGGGAACAGCACGACGAAGCCGAGCGTGTCCACGTACCACTGCACCGACTGCTGAAGGTCGGAGACCGTCAGCGCCACGTGGCTCATGCCGGCGAAGGAGGGCGGCGTCATCCAGCGAACGTACAGGGCGCGTCCCCCCTCGCCCAGCACGTTCATCGGACTCGTTTGTCTCCGCTGGCGCCGGCCGCACGCGGCGCAGTGCTGGCTACCGATCGGTTCCACCGAGCGCCGACGACAACAAGGAGCCGTACCTACTGACTCGGCGCCGCTCGCTCGGCCTCCGCCAAGGACTTGAGGTTCTTGAGCTGGCGACGGGCCATCGGCCAGTCGCCGACGGCGAGGGTAGCGTTGTACCAATGGTCGTGTTCCACGACAATCTTCAACAGTAGCCGGGTCGAGCGGCCTTCCGGCGTGAGGACGTACGACATCACCGCCCCCATGATGCTCGCGGTGAGGTGCTGCTCCCGGGCAACGGACAGAACGCGACCGACCCGAACCTTCCCCGCGACGCGGGAGAAGGGTTCCCCCGGTCGAGGGTCAGGCAGCCCACGAAGGTCTCGCGGCGACCGGTGGCCCAGGTTGTCCAGCCAGTCGTAGGAGTAGGGCGCCAGCCGGAGCTGGCACAGCCAGGGCCACACCTGCGCCGGTGACGCGTCCACAGTGACACCCCGCCACAACTGCAGGACGGGCGACGCCACGAGGTCATCGCAGGGAAATCGGCGCACCACTTCCTGGTCCGTCACGCCCCACCGCTCGCCGATCACGCGACGTCCCACAACGTGCACCGAAGAGACCACATGGGCAGAGGATAGGGACGCCCCCGGTGACTTCGGCCGCCATCAGCGGGGCGGCACCTGTGACTGCATGATCTGCGGATGGCACGTCGGGGACATCGCGAAACGGAGCGGAACGCCGCAGGCGACATCGTCATCCGTCGTGGTAGCTGTCCGAACAACCCTCCCCGGGCCGATCGATACGGCGTCACGGGGCGGTCCCGCGAGCCAGCACAGCTCCGAAGTACCGACGGGGCGCGGGCGCAAGGGCGGTTCTATCCGTCTACGAGGTGCGTCGCGATCCAGTCTGCGATCTGTGCCACGTCGAGGTTCCCCGCAGCGACGGCCAGCACGAGGGCCTCGGCGTCGTCCACGGTGTAGCGCAGATCGCACCCGTTCAACAGGCAGAACGTGCGCGTCGCCGCCCAGGCAAGCCGCTTGTTGCCATCGACAAGCGGATGATTGCGGGCCAGCGAATGCAGCAGCGCGGCCGCCTTCTCCGCGAAACTCGGATACGCGTCGTCACCAAACACCGACATCGCCGGGCGGGCGGCCGCCGAAGCCAACAGCCCGGAATCCCCTAGACCCACCTCATCGAGGATCCCGCCGGCGACCTCCAACAGGTCGTCGACCGTGAGGTAGTCGAGCGCCGGTCGCTTGCTCACCGAGCCAGGCGGTCCAGCAATTCGACGTCCTCGGTGCGGATCCGCTCGATCGCCACCGCCAACCGAGCCGGCCGGCCGCTCGTGTAGTGGCGGATCGCCGTGCGGGCGACCTCCTGCATGGATCGACCCTCTTCGTCGGCCTTCCGGCGCAGCGCCATCGCGTCCTCGTCCGAGAGGCGCAGGTTCATCGCCACCCCGAAACGGTACCACGGCGGTACCACACGGGAACGCCGGCTCGGCGACGCGCGATCCGCCAGGCTCAACCGTCGGGTAATGCGCGCTCGCGCTCGGCTGCCCAGCGTCAGGCCCGTGCGATGGTGATTGGCCGGTCCGCCCCGGCCGCAAGGAGGGCCACGTCGCCGGGGTCGCTGGTCAGCACCACCGGATCGGTTCGGGTCGTCGCATATGCAACGACGACGGCATCGGTGACGCTGCTCGTGCCGGCTCGGCCGGTCACGGTCCTCAACCGCGCCGCCTCGCGGGCCAACGGTTCCGTCACCTCACGCACCTGCGACAGCTTGACCAGCATGTTCGCCTGATAGTCGCGCCGGGCATCCCCGGTCAGGCCTTCGACCAGGACCATCGCTGGAATCTGAGCCGGCCACAGCCCACGCCGGCGCAGCGCCTCGAGTCGAGCCCGCTGCCCGGCGAGTGCACTCACCCCCCGGCGTCGAGGACCAGCTCGCTCACGCGGACCGCGGTCGCCGACGGGATCGCGCCGGTGCCGGCTCGCCAGCGAGTACCGAGTCCACCCAACGCTCGGCCGCCGCCGCCTCCTCGATGCCCATCGGCCCGAGCGCAGCCCGGTCGTCTCCTCGTGGTAGTCGTCGAAGCGGGAACGATTCAAAACCCGATCACCTCCTGCCGAAGATGATCAGCCTGTTCGCGTCCCCGGCGAGGGTCGCGCCGCAGGTCGACATACAGGCGGAAGACGTTGGTAATCCAGATGTCGTCGCGCCGTTGCCGGAAGGCGAGCGGGGTGTCATCCTTCGCCTGAACAAATACGACGTTCGCTCCGTCCGGGACGGGCTCGGCACCAGCCACCTGGAGCATCTCCGCGGTCACGATCTCGGGTGTCACCCAGACCTCGGCTACCGGCACCGCCGTCACGAAAGGTGCCACCAACATGGCGGCCGCGGCCCCGGTGACCGCGTACTCGACGCCGTGGGCATCCAGTTTTCGACCAAGTTCTTTGACTCGGCGTTCTGGCGTTTGCGCGAACAGAAACGCCGATGTCCGTCGCGACCGAAGCTCTGTCGCCTCCTCGACCCACAGATCCAGCAGAGCGCATGGATTCGGGCGAGGCGCCTGCCACCACCGCGAGCTGAGCCGGGTTCACTCCACGCCGGAGCATCTCGGTCATCCAGGAATGCCGCAACAGGTGCGAATGCATCGTGCGACCGATACCCGCACGCTGCGCGGCCACGTTGACGAGCTGCTCGACCCCCGACATCGTCAGCGGTTCGTTCTCGCCAAGCGGCCCTCTGCGGAGTGGGACAAACAGCCGATCGCAGGACCGCGGCTGCGGCAGGTGTCCTTGGAACCGCTCCAACCTGCGGAGCAGGACCGGCACGATGGGAACTGGGCGCTCCCGGCCGCCCTTGCCCTGGACCTTCAGTTGCGCAGCGCGTCCGCCGCTGCGAACGATGTTGTCCTCGCCCCGGCCGAGCAGTTCGGACAAGCGCCGCCCGCAGTCGGCAAACAGACGAATGATGAGCCGGTCACGTTCCTGCATGACTCCTCCGTACAAGCGATCTGCTCGCGGCTGAGCGCGTCCTTATGGAGCTTCGGCAGGGTGGGAAGCTGCGGCTTCGCGCCTATCCGCTCCCCCTGTGCCGATGCCCAGTCAGCATCTGCCGAATCTGGCGTACGTAGGAGCGGACGTGTACTCCGACAGCGGCTTCCCGGAGCGCGCCTACGCCGACCACCAACCCCTCACCGCGACCGTCAACACCATCCGCCGCTATCGACCGGATGGTCACCGGCTACCGGTCATTCTCAGATGTCCGAATCTGCCGCCGACCGAGCGCTCCCGAACGGCCGCTATGGGCGCGACCCGACGCTTGGAGGGGCCCGTCGAAGAACGGCACCTCGGGTGTGGCGATTCCGACCCCGCTGCGCTCGGACCGTCAGGAGGCCCGCGAGAGCCCGGACGAGACGAGTTGGTGCGCTCGCTGGTACGAGACGCCGAGCAGTTGACCGATGTCGCGGACGGTCATTCCGGACTTCGCGAGCTCCTGTGCGGCGGCGCGGAGTTCTTCGGCGGCCTGGGCTTGGGTGTCTTTCGCCTGGTTCCGAAGCCGAACGGCGCGGTCGAGCCGGCGCTTGGCGGCAGCTGGCATCTGCACCTCGACGTCGAGGTTGAACGTGGACGGCTCGGTGTCGGTGACGAGCGCGATGAGATCCCTCGCCATCAGCTCGACCTCGCGTAGATGCCGAGCTTGGGTCACTCCCACTTCTGGAACGCGCACAAGCCAGAACCGTCCGTCCCGTTCGACGTTCGCGCGGTAGGTCCTCTTCATTTCCACCATCCTTCGCCGAGCTCTGCCGCGCATTCCTTGAAGATCTCGGTGACCAGCTTCTCGCCAAGCTCGGTATGCCGAGGGATCGGGATGGTCAGCCTCCCGAGTGAGTAGACGGTGTGGCTCGCACCCTCCCGTTTGATGACCCAGTCGACGTTCACGGCCCGGGCGCGTCCGGCGATCCTTCGGATCAGGTCCTTACGCTTCACAATCCTAAGTCTAGGGTGGGCTTGACATCAAGTCTAGCTCCTTTAGACAGTTCGGGCACGACCGTGGAACATGTCGAACGTGAGCGCCGGCTCGGCGTCATCTCCTGGGCTCCGTCGGGCCGTCCGAGAGCGCACCTTCTCGCTCGACCGAACGAACGCGACTTGAGCTCCGCCTCCATTTCGCGCACGCACTTGACCAGCCGTCCGCGTCCCCAACACCGACGGTGAGCTACGCCGAAAACTCCAACTCGGCCCAAGCCCGGACTGCCAAAGACGACCCGAGGCGTGAAGGATGCCTCGGGACACCTGTGCTCGGTGTCCGAGACATCACAATCGGCGGTGGAGGTGGGATTCGAACCCTTACATGACCGTATTTTCGGGTACTCACGAGTGATCGTTAATACCACGTTTGCCCAGCTCGGAGTCCTATTTCTCGGGAAGGGCGTGATCATGAATTCTCGGGCGCGTCGAAATTTTCTGTGACCAATTCTGTGACCAGACGAAGATCATCGCCCCAAATTCGACCGACGCGAGCCGACCGGGCGCCCGTCACCGACGGTAGCTGCGCGGCAATCACCAAGGGTAAACAGGGTTCACCGCTGGCCGCCCCACAGCTAGCCTGCCCTTCCACGTTAGCCGTGAGAGTTAACACCACGGGGGTGGGAGCGGGTGGGTTAGCCGAAGGTGAGTTTGAGTTGGCGGCCGCCCCACCAGGGGATGGGGGTGGTGGTGTCGGGGAACCCGGCGGCGAGT
>DATLTS010000042.1 GCA_035533475.1 Mycobacteriales bacterium
CAGACCGACTCCAGCCACTGCTCGACAACGCACGACGGCTGCGCGAACTGGCCACCGAACTCGAGACCTTGGCCCTGCAGACCGTCGAGAACGACCCGGCACTACCGCGCCCGTGACCCACCTATCCGCGCGCGCTCTAAGGCCAACAGTTCGGTGCGCTTTTGCTGCGCCCACCCTGCTTCGCTTACCACGTGGACGTCCTAGCGTCGTCTTCGAAGCTGCCGAGCAGCGGGAGCGGGGTCCCCACAACGACCCGGGATAGGGCCTCCGGACCATCGGCAGGGAGGTCCGAGTTACCATCGAGAGTCTCAGGCAGCCCAGCGCTGTCACTGTATGCGCGTATGTGCGCTCGACGGGATAGAATCTCACCAAGCGCAACCGACGAAAACGGATAGTGATCTACATGGCCGAGACGCGTATGGCCCGCGACACCACCTGACCGGTGTCCAGTTCAATCCCGCCGGGGTCGTCCCCGTCTGGACCGTCCGAAGGCGAGCCGGGAAGCTCGCGTGGAACGCTGCTGGAGCTGGCAGGGGCGCTACTCGGGGCAATAGGAGCAGGCCTCGGTGCCAGCTACTCATCATACCTACGACCAACCGGTGTCGGCTTGGTTGCCGCGGCCGGCTTCATCTTCGCCTACGGTGCGTCACATCTGCTCGCAACTCGAGGCCGAGGGCGGACGGTGTCCGCACTCAGCATCCTTCTCTCCATCGCCGCCGCGATTACCGCCGCCGCGACCCTCGGTGTCCCTGCCAGCGCGCATATCGAAGCGCAGCACTTTATCAACCCGGACGAGATATCGGTAGTGCCCTCGATCAATCCGGAGCAGCCGTATGTCACATCTGTCAAGCCAGAGCAGCAGCCTAATCGCAGTCCACTCGTACAATTGTCGCCCGCCTCGATAGTGAACCCCGGGCACCCCGTATTAATCAACGTTTACGGCAACGGATTCTCGTCCTTCTCGCTGGTGACCATTGAAGTCCATGCACCAGATGGCGATGGACCAATCGATAGCACCACCACGTATGCCCAGGAGAATGGTGCTTTCTCGCAAAACTTTCTCTGGACGCCAGCGATTTGGCTCGGAACCGAAGGGAACAACGGCGGCTGGCCTGTCACTGTAATCGATCGATACAGCCGCCTCATGACGACCGTATTACTGAAGATCACTACTGCCAGCGCCACACCAACCATCTCAAACTGGACGGATCGAAACTTCTATGAGCAACATCTGCCGATATCGCGTCTCCAGGTGCTCGTCGCTTCGGAAGGGAGCCTCTGTTCCAGTCAGGCCGACATGTCCTTGGTCAACGTGAGCGGCGCTACCCCCGATGGCTCCGTTTCTATCTACTACTTCAACCCAGACGACGAACAAATAGCCATGGAGGGCACGGCAGCGGACGATTTTGGTGACATCGTAGCGCAGCCGTTAGCTTGGACGACTCAGAATTGCCTGCCCCATCTTGACCTCTCTTACAAGGTAGTGGCGGTCGACTCCGCGACGGGCGCCCAAGCTGAAGGCACTCTGCTCCTCTCAACAAGCCCCCCACCCTAAGTTTCGTTGCGCTTTACCTCCTGTAAGCGAACACCCGGGGTGTCGCATTCGCGCCCTCGTACCCGGACGGGTCGCCTCACGACCCCTGCTCCAAGGCCTTGCGCCAATCGGGATGGTCGGCCAAACCGGCAAAAACGAGATCGTCATGGCTCACAGTCGTGACGGTCCACGCGTCCCCGGTCCGGGTGGCTTTCCGGACATACGCAGTGCCGATGCGCAACAGAAGCCCGTCCGGGTGCGGCGCGAGGGCACTGATCGGAGGTGCCAAGCTGTCGCCAGGAAACACGGCGAGGAGAAACGGACTCCCCCCGTGTACCGCGACCTCGACCTCGGCCGGTCGCTCGGCTCGTACGGTAAACGTGTAGGCCCCGCTCGCACACCGCAACATATGACGAAAGTATCCGAAGCGTCCGACAAATCGCGGCCCCCGGCCGCCTCCCGATCTGTGGTCGGAGGTGGACGCGGCGGTCGGTGAGGTGCCAAGAGGGGCTGACAACCTCCTCGTGGTGCCCGTTTTCCATCGGATAGGTGCCGTGAGGAGCGCCTCGCCTCAACGGCTCCGGGGTAACCGACGCAGGCGTGCATTTCACGCTCAAGGACGAGCTCTGAAACCGGCTGAACGGCCGATGTGCGACCGCTTCACAAGCGGAACTCCTATCGGGACCGAGAAGCCGTGGCGTTCAAGGCCGAGGCGCTCACGGCGCTCGAATCACACGGTCGGCATTTGTCGCTGCGGTATGCCACGATCAGTGGGCGGGAGCGAGATCGGAAGGCCAACCCGCTGATCGGAGGCCCACATGCTGCTCAATCCCGGCTTCTCATACCAGCCGACGCCGCCGGTGCCCGCGCCCTCACCCACTCCGACTCCAGCGCCCCCACCTGCCCCAGAGCAGAATCCCGGACTCGGCCTGCTGGAGGGCCTGCTCGGGAAGTGGGCAGGCACCGGCCTGAACATCATTTGGCGCCCCCAGCAGCCCACCACCGGCAGCGACCGTTTCCTGGAGATCAACGTCACCGAAGAGGCGCTCGAGTTCGATGTGATCCCGGGAGTCATCCCCAACCGCGGGCTGCTCCAGGCAGATTTGACCATGACCGGTGTTCGCTATCTCCAGCAGGTCACGGACTCCAACCTGAAGGCGGGACTACACGTCGAGCCTGGCTTGTGGCTCAACATCCCGGCAACGATCGACCCTTCCCTGCCGGCCACGATCGCCCGGCTCGCCACGATCCCCCATGGCGCCTCGATCCTGGCTCAAGGCATCGCGGGCGCGCCCACCACCGGCCCGGCCGCAATCCCGGCGGCCAGCATCACGCCGTTCCCGATCGGGAATCCCGCCGCCCTCCAGCAGTTCCCCGAGCAGACGCTGACGAACAACGACACCTTCCGGACCAGCGGATCTGGGCTCAACGGCGTGACCCAGGCGATGCTCGACAACCCGAATAGCGTGCTTGTGTCTGCCCTCAGCGGACTCACGGTGGTGTCAACTATCACCCTGCAGGTGTCCACGGATGACACGACGCCCGTGCTGGGTGGTGGGGTGGCCAATACGGCCTTTCTCCAGGGCGCCCCGGACGGCCCCAACGCCGTTGCTGCGCGCGTCAGTTCAACGTTCTGGCTGCAGACGACCCAGGGTGCGGCTCAACCCGACCTGCTCCAGTACAGCCAAACGGTGTTGCTCAACTTCAACGGCATCAGTTGGCCGCACGTCAGCGTTGCCACGCTGCGCCCCGCTCCGACAGCAACATGACCTCCGAGACCAGACGCTCCGTCACGGGCGCCGGCCCTGCCGGCCCGACGATCTGCCGGGCCGCCGGCTGGGTCGATCGTGCCGAGGTTGAGCGTGCCGCCACGGGCTAGGGCCGGCGTGGCCGGCTCGGAGGGGGCGCGTCGCAGGGCTGGCGGCGCGGCAACCGGATCGTCGGGGGCAGCAGCGGAGGCGTTCGCGGCCGGCTGGGCGATGGCGCAGCTATACGGGCCGCTGATCCACCGCGAGCACCGCCGCGAGGTGACGGATCATCTGCCGACGATCGCCGAACTCGACACTCCAGCCCAGGTCAGCCTGACCGTCGATCAACTAGGTGCCCACCTGGCCGCGCTGCCGGTGACGGGAGCATCGGTCGCCCCGCTGCGCAAGGTGGCGCCCGAGGACGTTGCGGCGTTCCAGGGGGAGGTGCGCCAGCTACACGAGCGGGTGCTGGGACAGCTGGTGATCGCACCGCCGGCGCTGCTGGCGGGCTATCAGCTCGGCCGGGCATTGAGCGACACCTGCTGGATCCCGCCGGACAGTCGCGACGACCCGGGCTTTCTGCTGTGTCAATTCAACCGGTACCGGCTGGCGGTGCTACACGGCTGGCTGGGGCAGATGGGCGGCGACCCCGCGGTCACAGCAGCGACCGCGACAGTGAGCCGGTCGTTGGAGATCTAGCAAGCCTGGATGGCGGTGAACGCTCGAACCCTGAACGGGACGGGGCGGTTGCCGAGGATCTCCGCGGAGGCCCGGGGCGGTGCAGGGGGCGCTACGAACTCAGGGTGGGTCGTGGCGGGATGTGCTCTCCGGGACTGCGCCGGCGACAACGCAGCCGGGGCTCGGAGCATGGATCGTGGCCGGGGAGTCGATGCTACGCACCGGCCGGGCGTTGACCGGGCGAGTGCTGCGCCGGTTCTGGCCGGCGGTGGTAACGCTGGCCGCGGCACTCGGCGGCGTGCTGTACGTGATCAGCCAGAACACTCACGGGGCGAGCACCGTCGCCTCGACGCTGGTCACGGTCGGCGGGGCGTTCGGAATCAGCGGGGCGAGCCTGCGTGCGGCGACCCGCCGGGCGGCCGGTGGAATCGAGCAGGAGGCGTGGCAGGCCGCCGTGGTTGAAGCCCGCGCCTACGCGGCCACGTCCCTGCCCACAGTCCGGCAGGGACCGGTTCGGCTGGTCCGGCTGCACCGCCAAGGCGTCGCTCCGCCGAGCGCCGGGAAACGGCTGCCCGGCGATGACTGACGTTGAGGATGATCAGCTCCGCCCGCCAGGCCGCAGCGCCGAGCATCCAACATGTGGTGGTGCTGGCCATGGGAACCGCTCGTTCGATCACATGCTGGGCTACCTCGACCATCCGGACCCACGCTTCGACACGCTGAACGCCCCGGCCCATACACCAATCCGCGCTGGGCCGCGGCCAGCCCGACGGCGAAGACGTCGCTGCCGGCCTGCCCGGACCATTCCCACGACCTGGTGTCCCGAGCAGCTCGCGCTGGTCGACGGTCGGCCGACGTACCCGGTTTCGTGACCCGCCACGAGCGGATCTGTCGGGGCCTCGCTCCACCTGCGTTCGGTGGACTGCTCGGCTCGCTCCTGAACGGGTGGCGCGCCCACGGCCCGGCCGCACCGGCGATCCATCGGCCGCGGGCCGCTCGCCCAGCTCAGCTTCGAGCGCTGGTGCCGCCGGACCGCTAATGCCCTCGACGGCCTATCGTTCTCCCGCTCTCCGATTCCAGCGGTGCCCCGTTGGAATCGGAGGGTCGAACTCGGCGGCCGCCCGCTCCGCGAACAGCTGTCGCGCAGCGAGTTCCTCCTGTTTCGCCTCGGCGAGCTTTGCCGACCAGCATGTGAACTCTGGGAATCGGTCGGCGGCGGCGCCGAGCCCATCTTCGCCGCATCCTGGGCCAAGGTCAGCATGCGGTCGGCGTGCTCGATGGACCGGGCAGCCTTGTCCCACTCGTCGAAGGCCACCCGCATGCTCGCGCTGCCGTAGATCATGACCAGGGCGCGGGCCCGCACCTGTTCGGTCGGCCCCGGCAGCGCCACCACAGGCTGTGGGATTGCGTTGATCACGAACGTCGGACGCAGAGTTTGCAGGTATCCGCCGATGTGCGTGATGCTCTGCAACGCTTCCGTGTATGCCTCCCCGCGATTTTGGTAGCGCCGCTCCTCCGCTGCCTCACGCCGACGCGCCTGCCGGTCGCGCCAGTTGGCCACCCACCCACCGGAACCGACCACGAGCGACGCCGCGACCGCAGCCAGACCGATCTCCTCCGCGGTGATCCGCACGTGCACGACGTTATCGGCGATCACGGACGGAGACGTCCCACCTGGCCGCCGTTCGCGTGATCGCTACTGACGACAACGTGCCCACGAAGGTGGGCGTCGGCAAAGCGTCGAGAGTCGTCTGCCACCTCGTTGTCGCCCGTATTCATCGGGTAGGTGCGGTAAGAAGCGCCTCGCCTCAACGCCTGCGGGGTAACCGACGCACCCGTTCGTTTCGCGCTCAGGGCCGAGGATAACGCCGCCGGGAGTGCCCCCGCCCGAACGTATTCCGTAGTTATGGGCGGCTGACTCGGCACGGGCTGAGTGACCGCGAACGGCACCTCGCGGTGACCCCCGCCGGAGATCACCGATGGCTGCGACCACGCAGAATTGATCTTCCGGGGTGGGGGGCGCTGAACCCAGCGACCGGGTGGTAACCAAGACCCCGTATGCGAGTCTGATGGGCAGAGATTGCGACCGGAGGGGGTTTGGATGCGCATCCGGCTCACCCGGGCGCGGCGCCTTACGTGGCCACTGAGAGCAGGTGTGGCGGCGGCGCTACTGAGCGGATGCTCCTCCTCGCCGGCGCCGCGGCCGTTGCCGTCCGCTACGGCGTCGGGATCCGCCTCCGCCGCTGCCTCGACCACTGTGGCGGTCTATTCGCCGTTCACCGCGACCGGTGCAGTTGCCGCGGGCATTCACGTCCGCGCGCGGTTTGTCGGAACATGCCCGCAAGGCGCGGAGGCCTCCAAGCGCAACAACGCCTACCGGTGCTTCAGGGCCGGCCAATCCAGCTTCGGCATCCTCGACCCCTGTTTCGCTCGCGAGCGACTCCCGGTCATCCTGGTCTGCCCGCCGAGCCCGTTCAACCGGACTGCGGTGCAGGTCACCCCGTCGAACCCGCTGCCGGTAGCGGCCCAGATCCACGGCTTGACCTTCGGCGACCCTTGGTACCTGCGACTGGGCGACGGTGAACTGTGCGGATTCGCCCAGGGCGCCACCAACGTGATCGCACGGACGCGACTCAACTACTTCTGCAACCATGGGAGCTTGGTCTACGGAGACCCGGATCGCTCGCACGAGCCGTGGAGCATTTTCTACCAAGCAAAAGATGGAACGAACCTGACGATCACGGACATCACCGAGGCCTGGTTCTGACCGCAGCCGCAGCCGCGCAACTGCCGCGAATGCCGGGCAAGAACGGTCGGCACACGGTGCGCACCGCCCGACGATCGCCATAGACGCGAGCGTTCGAACCGTCGAACCTGGCTCCATGGACAGGCACCACAGCAGTGGGGACTGCGACCGGCTCGCCGCTCCTGTCGCTCGCCAGGGCACTGCGGGCCGGCCTGGACCGGTGTTGCTCACCATCGAGGTCGATGGTGAGCTGTTCGCCAGGCTGCCGACGGCGGCTCGGCATACGACTGGTTGAGCGGGCCGAACGAGGGCTACGGGTTCGGGTCAAGCGGTCCACCGAATCGGTCGCCGGAGGAGCACCGGGAGCACATCCGCACCTTCCTCCACATGATCGATCCCGCCACGGGCTACGTGGGAGACGACTAAGGCCACAACCTGGATGGGGGCTGGCGCAGCGCGGTAGCGCCGGATCTTCACATCGGTCACTCAGAGTGGATCAAGCTATCGGTACCTGAGAGCGTGCCGTTATCGACCGGGGAAGCGTCCTGTCCCTACCGGGTACCTCCCACCTGACCCGTGCTGATTGGAATCCTCCCCGTCGGTGAAGTGTCGCAAGACGCCCTGTGGATAACCGTGCCTGCTCGCGAGCACGGCACAACCCTTGAAAACATTGGAAGAACTGTGTCCCAATCCCGTCGGCAAGGTGCAGGTCGAGTCCGTCGCCTCAACGCCTACGGGGTAACCGACGCCGCTGTGTGTTTCACGCTCAGGGCCGAGTGATGACCTTGGTCGTTGGGTGCCTCGCCCGAACCTATGCAGATGTTGTGGCCCGGCGCTCGGGAACCAGCCGACGGTTCCTGGCGTCATAACCGCGACGAGTCTCCTCGCCAGGACGGACACTGTTGGCATGGCACCGGTTCCGCACAGGGTGTTCGTCGGCGCTGTCGCCGCTGCCCTCGGCGCGTTTGCCGCCGGGTGCGGCACCGCGCAGGCCCCTGCCGGCGCGGCCGCTGATCAGGCTTCACTGTCGGCGCCCTCGTCCTCGTGGGCGCCGGTAGTGCCGGGCGCGTCGTCGCCGTCGCCGTTCGCGATGCAGGAGACCAACATCACCGACTACCCGGATGTTTGCAACATTCCGCCGCGGGTGGATCCGTCTGGTCGGTTGACGAGCCCGGTTTCGATGGACGGCCAGGACGTGCTGCGCCCACCAGGACAGGCCGCCACCAGCGTCACCGGACAGGAAGTGTTGGCCCGGTTCGCCGCGTCCAGCTGGGGTGCCGGGGCCGGCGGGCATCCGTTCGCCGTGTTCGGGCTGCTGTCTGCGCCCGCGCCGGCGCAGATCCTGCCCAACGGCGGGAGCCGCCCGTTCTACCGGGACCGGCCGGTCTGGCTGGTGGTGGTCTGCGACTCACCGAACCCAACGCCCATCGGCGGCGGCCCCGGAACGACAGCGGGTGGACCAGCACCGGGGACCTCCCCGTCGCCCGGGCCACCCCCCTATGGGGTGTGGGAGGTCCCCTACGACGCGACCGGCAGCCAGATCCAGTGGGTCAGCGCCACCGAGCGACCCAGCCCGGCCCAACTCGCCGAGACCTTCGTGCAGGTGCCCTGGCAGCGCACGGGCGACGACAGCGACGGCGGCCGTCAGATCGGCATCGCCTACCCGGCCGCCGAGCCGTGCGCCACCTTCGACCACCTTGCCGTGCAGGAGACCCCCTCCACGGTCTACCTGCGGGTGTGGCTGCGGCTGCTCCCCGACGCACCCACCCGATGCCCCGGCACAGCCAGCCACCCCGCTGTCGTCGGACTGGCGAGCCCGCTGGGCAACCGCCTGCTGGAGGATGCCGACCCCCCGCCGACGAACCCGCCACCCGCCAAGATCCCGTCGCCGACGGGCTCGTGAGCGCGCCGGCGACCAGCCGCTGTGTAGAGAAGCCCCTCGCCGTGAAGCCTCGGCCGGGCGATGGCGGCAACCGTATACGGGTGGCGAGCGTCGTAGGGGGAGGCGGGAGAAAAGGGAGGCGGGAGCGGTGGTGGGCGGGCGCCGGCAGGTCGCAGGACCCGGTTGGAGCTGCCTTGGCGTCGCTGGGTTGGTCCTTCTCGCCGCCGGCTGCGGGTCGAGCGGAAGCACGCCTCCTCGGAGCGCGGCTCCGGCAAGCTCGGCGACGAGCAGCGCTCCGGCGGCTTCGCTGCGTCTGTCCGTTTCCCCGAGCACGGGACTGATCGGCGGCCAGCGGTTGCAGGTCAGTCTGACCGGTTTCCCGCCGGGTGCGACCGTGATGGTCTATGAGTGTGCGGGCATCCCGCCGGCAGGAAGCCAGCCGGGCTGTGGCGCGGCGGCCAGCCTGACGTTCTACACCGCCACCACCGGCGACGCGTCGGGGGTGTTCGTCGCGCAGCCAGCCGCCGGGACCGAACCGAACGGGACGCCGACGCAGTGCCGCCAGCAGTGCGTCCTGATCGGTCTGGTCATCAAGCTCGGCGGTGGGGTGGCTCCGAACCCGGCGTCGAGGGTCACCGCGGCCCTGTCGTTCGCCAGCACCGCTCCCGGGCTCGCGGACGCCTCGCTCACAGACCTGAGCTGGGTCAGCGCCAGCGACGGCTGGGCGCTGGCCGCCCAACCCTGCGCGACTGGGACCTGCGCGCGGCTCGCGCACACCAGCGACGGCGGTTCGCACTGGACGGCGTTGCCCGACCCGCCGGCCCACCTGCAGGACGGCACTGTCGACTGTGCGACGGCGGTCTGCGTGAGCGGGGTGCGTTTCGCCAACCCCTCGGTCGGCTATCTGTTCGGCCCGGCGCTGCTGATGACGACGAACGGCGGCCGCAGCTGGCAACCCCAGCCGGGCCCGCAGATAGAGACGCTCACCGTCGGCGCGGGCCGGGTCTACCGCGTCGCCTACACCCAGAGCGGCTGCCCGGGCCCGTGCCAGCCGAGCCTGCAAGACGCGGCGATCGGTTCCACCGCGTGGCACCCGATCATCGGTCAGCTGGCCGCCCCGGGCCGCAGCGACTCCGCCCAGATCGTCACCGCCGGCTCCACCCTGCTGCTCGCCCTCTACGGCAGCCAGGCGGGGCCGGTGTCCGCGCAGGCGACCGTCTACCGCTCCACCGACGCCGGCGGCTCCTGGCAGCGGCAGCCCGACCCGTGCTCCGGCGGCGGCGGAGCGAAAGGGCAGGAAGAGGACCTCACCGACCTGGCCGCCGCGCAGGGAGGCTTCTTCGCCGGCTTGTGCAGCCCGCACACCGGCAACGGCACCTTCGTCGTCACCTCCACCGACGCCGGCGGGTCCTGGCAACGCGCGGGGACCTTGCCGAACATCCAACCCTTGGCCCTGCTCGCGGCGGCCAGCCCGACCACCCTCGCCGTCGCCACCGGCCCCGTCAGCGGCGGCGGTACCCTCACGGCCCAGTTGCTCCTCTCGACCGACGCCGGTGGTCACTGGAACGCCGCCGCCACCGACACCCAGCAGCTGACCCAGACGACCACCTCGGCCTGGCTGGGCTTCGAAACGTCCCAGGTAGGAAGGTGGATCGGCGACCCGCACAGCATCTGGACCACGCACGACGGCGGCCAGCACTGGCTCCGAACAGCCTTCCATTGAGAGGTGCCTACGCCGGCGCCCCGGCGAGCGGATCGCCCTGGTCCCCCGCCCCGGTGTGGGTCTGGTGCAACGAACATGAGTGGCTCAAGCGTTCCCTCGCCGTCGCCGGGGTGGGGTTCACCGAGTTGGACAGCGGGCTGGCGTCGGCGGCGGATGCTCGGCTCGCGCAGCGGCTCGCCGATCAGCTTGGCGCCGGGCATGTTCGCGGGTTCGCCACTCGCTGGCTGTCGCGGCTGCCGAGCCCGCTGGAGGCCAAAGACCGTCGGGCCGGGTTCCGCTATGAGTTCTCCATCCGCCAGTTGGAGGTTTCCGATACCGCGGTGTTCGACCGGCCCCGGGCGGTCGGGCGTTCTTCGACGCGGCCATCCGGGAGCATCTGGACCTGGGCCGTCCCGAGCAGGTTGCGCTCGTCGTGGACCGGCGGATCACCCGGCGCACCCCGGTCCGGTTCGAGACCCTGTGCACCGACGGGGTCGATCCGCAGATCCAGATCCGCTACCGCTCGTCCAAGGTCAAGGCCTACTTCGAATGCGGCCGGGTGCTGCGCGTCGAGACGACGGTGAACAACGCCACCGACTTCGACATCCACAAAACGCTCAACGTGGCGAACTGGCGGGCTTTGGTCACCGCCGGCCGCGCGGTCAACACCCGCTTCCTTGCGGCGCTCGGTGAGGGTGCACCACCCCCGCCGGACGTGGCCACCCTCGAGCAGGTGATCTTGCCGTCGGTGATCGACGGCGTCCGAACCCCAGGGCTACGGTTCGGAGATCCGCGGGTGATGGCCTTGTTCGCCGCGATGATCCAGTTCGGCCATGTCGTGGGTGGGCTGACCAACGCCAGCCTCACCCCACTCGTCGCCGCCCTGCTCGATCGGCCCTACACCTCCAAGCAGGCCAGCTACGACCTGCGCCGGCTCCGCCGCAAACGGTTCATCGAACGGGTGCCCGGACACAACGTCTACCGGGTCACTCCCTATGGCCGCGCCCACGCGACGTTCCTGTCCAAACTCGCCGCCCGCGCCGTCGTCCCCACGCTGACCGAACTCGACGCCACCGGATCACCC
>DATLTS010000043.1 GCA_035533475.1 Mycobacteriales bacterium
GGACCTTGATCGACCTCTCGCAAGACGTTTCGCTTGTGGGACGATCGATCAGCACCGGCCACATTCGCGTCGCGGCCCGGGCGGACAGCGTCAGGACCCGTCCTTCAGCGTGAAACGCACGGCTTCGTTGGTTACCCCGGAGGCTTTGAGCCGACCGGCTCGACCTGCACCTCGCCGACGGGATGGGACACGGTTCTTCCAATGTCTTCAAGGCTTTTCGCGTTGGCTCCGAGCAGGGAGTTTTCCACAGGGCGTGTTGTGTCACCTTACCGACGGCGGACTCTTGGCTCTTGGCTCTTGGCTCGCCGGGCAGCACAGCAGGGGAGACTGAGACATGGGTTACGCGAACACCTTCATCGCCGTGGCTGAGGATTGCCCAACCACCGGCGAGGTACGCCCCGAACGGTCCAGCGGCCCAACGGTGGCGAGCACCCAGTACGCCATGCTGGCCCCTGCCCCCGGCCGCTGGACCCGAGAGGACGTCCCGTTCGCGTCCTCCCCTGAGGTGCAAGGCCGGAACGACCTTCGTGACGAGGGGGCTTGAGCGCCTCCGCCAGGAGTCCTTCGCTCAGCACCGCGCCTGCCTGCGCGCCTCGCCGCTCCCGACGGGCGTCGGTTGGGGCCGCCGCCACGACTCCGAGGGCCGCATCACGCTGCGCGCTGTCGACTCACCGGAGCTGTCGACTCACCGGAGTTCAGGTCTCGCCACTGCTGCGATATCGACCACTCCGGTCCGGCTGTAGCGCGTTGTCCCGTTTCGCCGCTCATGTCGGTGCTTCGACGTGTCGATAGCCGAGGAGAGAATCCAATCGCGACAGGGGCGTACATGGTGATGATACGGACACGCAGTCCGCTGCGCAGGCTGTCCGTCGTGCTCCTGATCGTCTTGCTCGGGATCAGCATCGGCATGTCGCTGGTCGTGCGATCCGTGGTCCGGGACGAGCAGTCGCGGCTGCTCCATGAGCGTACGGCCGAGGCTTCGGCGTTGATCAGCACCCTGTTCTCCGGGGCGGCGACCACCCTGCCGATCCTTGGCGAAACCACCCGACCCCGGGTCGGCTCGACCCAGCTGTTCACCGCCGCCGCCCGCCCGCTGCTGGCCGCGGCCAGCGGCATCGGCGCGCTGCGCGCCACCGGCGGCGCCGTCTCGGTGGTGGCCGAAGTCGGCGACGGCCCGCCGGCCGGGAGCACCCTCACCGGAGCCCGGGCGGCGCTGGCCACCCGGGCCCTGACCGCACACGGCATGGTCTCCGCCGTGTTCGACCAGCCCGGCGGACCGCTGCTCAGCTTCGCGGTCGTGGTCGGCCCCGGACTCATCCTCTACGAGGACCTGCCGCTGGCCGCGTCACAGGTCTATCTGTCCAACGCCAACGGGCCGTTCAGCGAACTCGACGGTGCGCTGTACGCATCGTCCCGCGCAGATCCCTCGACGCTGGTCCTGGCCACCACGAAGAGCCTCCCGCTCACCGGCGCGACCGACCAGCAGGCCGTCACGGTCGGAGCCGAACAGTGGACGATCGTGGCCCGCAGCAATCAACCGCTGGTCGGCCCGTTCAGCGCCAACGCCCCCTGGGCGGTCTTGGCCGCCGGCCTGCTCGGTGCCGCCCTGGCCACCCTGCTGGTCGAGACCTTGCTCCGCCGCCGCGCCTTCGCCGAGTTCCTGGTCGAGGAACGCACGCTGGCCCTGCGTGCCGCGCTCGACGAGCAGGCCCGTCTCGAGCAGGGCGAACGCCGGGCGCGGGAGAGCGCGGAGGCGGCAAACCGCTCGAAGAGCGAGTTCCTGTCCCGGATGAGCCATGAACTGCGCACCCCGCTCAATGCGGTCCTGGGTTTCGGTCAGCTCCTCGAGCTCGACGAGCTCACCGGCCCGCAGCAGGAATCGGTCGACCAGATCATCAAGGGTGGCCGGCACCTGCTCGACCTGATCAACGAGGTTCTCGACATCTCCCGGATCGAAACCGGCGCACTTGCGCTCTCCCCCGAGCCGGTCCTGGTAGGCGAACTCGTCGGGGACGCCATCAGCTTGATCCGACCGCTGGCCGAGCACCGATGGATTCAGCTCGCCGCGGACCTCGGGGCTGGGGGAGGCGTCCACGTGCTGGCCGACCGGCAGCGGCTCAAGCAGATCCTGCTCAACCTGCTCGCCAACGCTGTCAAGTACAACCGCGACCGGGGCGCCGTTGTCGTCTCCTGCGACCGGGTGGACTCCGCCCAGCTGCGCATCACCGTCACCGACACCGGCCCGGGCATCCCCCCCGAACACCTCGAGCTGTTGTTCGTGCCGTTCGAGCGACTCGGCGCCGAACGCAGCGGAATCGAGGGAACCGGCGTCGGGCTCGCCCTGTCCCGCCGACTCGCCGAGGCGATGGGCGGCACGCTCGAGGTGAGCTCGGTTCCTGGTGAGGGGAGCCGCTTTTCGGTCGTGCTCTCGATCGTCGAAGGCCCACTCGAGCACTACGAGCGGGTCAGCGGGACGATGTCCGACCCGACCGCGGAAGAGGCCACCGGCTCTGAGTCGCGACACAAGATCCTCTACATCGAGGACAACCTGTCAAACGTGCGCCTGGTGGAGCGGGTGCTCGAACGTCGCAGCGACGTGCAGGTAATCTCGGCCTTGCAAGGCCGCCTCGGGGTCGCCCTGGCCCGCGAGCACCGTCCCGTCCTGATCCTGCTAGACCTGCACCTTCCCGACGTCAATGGCGACGAGGTCCTGCGCCAGCTGAGGGACGACCCGGCTACCGCAACGACGCCCATCGTCATGGTCAGCGCCGACGCCACAGCCGGCCAGGTCGAGCGGCTGCTCGCCGAAGGCGCGACCGCCTATCTGACCAAACCTCTCGATGTGCAGGACCTGCTTACGGCTCTCGACGCCGCCATCGACGCCGCCCACGCGCCAACGACCGCATAGACAGTGCCAACGACCGCATAGACAGTGTTTCAAGGGTTTCACGCGTTGGACGAGTCCCGATGAGCCATGATGGGTGCCATGCGGCGGGGTCGCAGATGTCGCGTCGTGATCTTCGTCGTCACTTTGCTGGTGGGCGCCACCGCCTGCACCTCACAGCGGGCGCAGCTCCCCCCACTGCACCCCAGCACGAGCCCGCCTGTGACGAGGGGTGCGTCTCTTGGCACGCTGGTAGGTCAGGTGAAGTACTACGGGGGGCCGGAGATGTTCCCAAGTGCTGGCGGCGGCACTCCGCATATGGCGCTCGAGGGGGCACCGGGCCGTGGCGTCCTGGTAATCGTGAGCTCGGGCGGGCTCCGCGTCGCGTCGATGGCGACCGGCCAGGACGGCAGGTTCCAGTTCGAGCTGGAGTCGGGCCGCTACCTGCTAAGCACAGCGGCTTCGGACGGGTGCCCCGAATCGTCGGTCCTCGTTCGGGCAGGCATCCGGACCCAGCACTACGTGATCTGCAACGTCCCATAGCGCCCGGCTCGGCACGATGGCCGTCGTGTGTGCCGCCGAACGCGAGCTGGCATTCCCGTTCGGTTTCGCTGCGAGCAAGATCGCCGACTACCATTTCGGGCGCGGGCGGCCGCCGAGTACGCCGCCGCCCAGCAGCGGCACCGGCCGCGCCGCTGCTGACCGTCGCCGAGCCGCTCGAACGGTAGCTGCTGGCCGACCAGCCGTGGCGGTCCTCCACGCTAGTCCGCTACCGGTCCAACGCGTCCACAAGCGTCGTCGGCCGGCGGTTTCGGGTGCTGCGCTCGGCGGTCGGTCGTCCAGGGTTGCTACTGGGGACTGAACAAACGCCAGCTGTCCGCTCGGTGATTCTGCCCACCGTGCTCGGGCCGCGTTGGGGAGCCCGGTCGGTGGTGCCCACCCGCCGGCCGTTCCGCCCGTCGCCATCGGGCAACTGCCATCGGGCAACAGCGAGCGATGGTCACAGCGTTTTCCCAGAAATCGGAACGGCCGGCTTAGCCGGGTGCGGGTTAGGGTCGGTGGCGTGAGGGTCCCGCGACCGGCCGGCGCCATGACCTCGAACGGTTGGTGACCGGGCCGGCGACCCCTGCCGGGCAGCGACAGCAGAAGGCGCGGGTCACACCGGCGGCGCCGCGCCTTGACCACCAGCCGGCGCTCGACGGGTTACGCGGCATCGCGATCGCGCTGGTGCTGCTCTACCACGGTGGCCTGCCGGGTGGCGGCGGCGGTTTCCTCGGCGTCGAGGTTTTTTTCGTGTTGTCCGGCTACCTGATCACGTCGCTACTGCTGGTTGAGTGGCAGACGTCGGCAACCATTCACCTGCGGGCGTTTTGGGCTCGCCGGGCTCGCCGCCTCCTCCCGGCGTTGTTCTGTGTGATCACGATCGTTGGGATCCGGCAGGTGATGGTCGGCCCGGCGCTGGCGGTACCCGGCCTGCAAGGCGATGGGCTGGCGGCGCTGCTCTACGTGGGCAACTGGCATCAGGTGCTGGCTGGCGACAATTACTTCATCGCCAACGGGCCGGTGTCTCCGCTGCAGCACACCTGGTCGCTGGCCATCGAAGAGCAGTTCTACCTGGTGTGGCCGGTCGTGGTGTGCGGCCTGGTGGTGATGACGCGTCGACGCCGGCGCCCGGCCTCATGGCCGCGAGCGCTGGTGGCAACGGTGGCGGCTGCCGGTGCGGTCGGTTCGGCCGTAGCCATGGCGCTGTGGTACGGGAAGGGCGCCGGCCTGAGCCGGGTCTATTACGGCACCGACACGCGGGCGCAGGGCCTGCTGGTCGGCGCAGCCCTGGCCTGCGCGCTGACCGGCTGGCCCAGCGGCAACCGTGGGGGACGACCCGTCTACCTGCCGGGGATGATGGTGCGGGCGCTGAGCCTGCCGGGCGCGGTGGTTGTGCTGTGGTCGCTGGTTGCGGCTCGGGGTAGCTCCGGGTGGCTGTTCCACGGTGGTTTTTTGGGTTTCGACCTGGCGGTGGCCAGCATCATCACCGCTGCGGTGACCGAGCCGCGCGGTCTGCTCGGGCGGGCGCTGTCGAAGGCGCCGTTGCGGCTGCTGGGAAAGATCTCGTACGGCTTGTATCTGTGGCATTTCCCGTTGTTCTTGTGGCTCGACACGGACACGACTGGACTCACCGGGGCCCGGTTGTTCCTGCTCCGACTCACCGTCAGCCTCCTCGTTGCCATAGTTTCCTTCGTGGTCGTCGAGGAGCCGTTCCGCCGCCGACGAGTGTCCGCGAGCGCAAGCCGGGTGCTGGCGCCGGCGGGCGCGACCGCTGCTGCGCTGTCGCTGATCGCCGCGTCCTCGGTGGCGAGTGCGGGCCCCGCGCAGTCCATCATTGCCGCGGGGGCCGCGGGGGCCGCGGGGGCCGCGGGTGGCGCGGGTGGCCAGCTTGGCCGACAGCCGGCTTGCCGAGTGACGCTGCAAGACACGGTGGACTACCGGGTAGTCCCCTTACCCGTCACCCAAACCCCGCAGTGGGCGACGTCGGTCAACACGCGGCGCGAAGTCACCCGCACCTTTCACAGCTGCCCGCCTCGGCGGATCCTCCTGGTCGGGGATTCAATCGCTGCCAGCCTCGCTTTCGGCCTCCCCGAGCAAGAGCAAGCCTATGGCGTTGAGATCGCGTCCGCGCCGATCCTCGGCTGCGCGTTCGTGGTGGACGCCGCACTCGACGTCGGCGGCTCGGTGCAGCCACTGCCGAGCAGCTGCCGCACCGAGCTGACCCAATGGCGGCACGCCGAACAGGAGTTCCGCGCCCAGGCTGTCGTCGTCGAGCTGGGCTGGCGGGACGAATTCGACCGGGTGCGGAATGGGCAGCGCGTCCATCTCGGCCAGCCCGGTTACGACGCCGAGCTGGTCGGCCGGATGGAGCGATTCGTGGACATGCTCGGCCAAGGCGATATCCCGATCATCTTTCTGACCGTGCCCTGGGCGCACCCGCCTGACCTACCGGATGGGGCTGCGCCCCCGGAGGGATCCGCGAGCCGGCACCGTCAACTCAACGCCCTGTTGCGGTCGGTCGCTGCCCGCCATCCGCGTCAGGTTCACGTGCTGCCGCTCGATGCCTACGTTTCACCGGATGGCCATTACAGCGCGTCAGTTGAGGGGCGGTTGTGCCGGTTCGATGGACTGCACTTCACCACGTACTGCGGCGAATACCTCGCCCAGCCCGTCCTGCGCCTGGTCGACCGTGAGATCAAATAACCGCGAGGCGCGTATCACTCCGGCCCAAAGTGGAGCCAGACCAAGCTGTCACACCCACCTGCTGAGCCTCACGCGCGGGACAGGCTTTGGCTGTCCCGCCGGGTCTCACCGTGCGACCGTCCGCCCGACCTGCGCTGAGAAGCTCCACACCGCGACACCGGACCACCAGGCGGTAGTCGATGCGCAAGCGTAGCCGGCGACGGCGTATCGACTCCTCCGAGGTGGTGACATCCCTCTACTCGTCGCTGCTCGGTCGTCAACCCACCGGCGGCGAGGAACTCACCAAGGTCGAACACCTAGAGCGAGGCGGCCAGATCGACCAGGTCGTGGGGTGGTTCTTGGCCTGCCGCGAATGCTTCTTGTCGTTTCAGCACAACCCGGCCTTCGACGAGCTCGTGGCCCCCGACCCGCTGCCGTTTGACGTACCCCGCCTCTATGTCTGGCACATTCCCAAGACCGGGGGAAGCAGCCTGCGGGAGATGCTGCGTCCGCACTTCGATGCGTTGGAGTTCTGCGGAGGACTCACCCTCGGCGAGCTGTACCGCATGTCGCAGTATCGTCTGCGGACGTTCCGAGTTATCAGCGGAGTAACTACTCAGCCGCCCGCTCAGGCGATGGCGGGGATCCAGGGCCCACTGTCGTGGAGCATGCGTAGGACGGCCAGAGCTGGTTGGCCTTGTTTGCGGGCGGTGTCGAGGTAGGAGCGCAGCCGGCAGAAGGCTTTCG